>CACYCU010000199.1 GCA_902772945.1 uncultured bacterium
CTAACAACTGTGTTAATTTATTTTTTAATTTTTTATTTTCTAATTTTAGACTATTAAATTCTTCAGATAATTTTTGTTCTTCGCATACGCATTCCGCATTAACTTGAGATATCGCATTGTAATCAAGCACAAAACGTTTTCTTGCTTCATCTTTAAGAATTAAAATAGTTTTTAAATCATCTTTTTTTACATATTCAAGATGAACAAGCACCTCTCCAAATCTTTTATCATTTGTGGTATTGTATAATGACACCGCATCATCCAGTTCATTTTTGTCGATTTTACCAATTTTCAACAAATATTCTCCGAGTCTAAGTTTACCTGAGATATACTCTGCAGCTGCACTAATAAAATTTGATTCAGGTTTGTTTATAAATTCCTGTTCAATACAAAATTCATAATATTTTGCAGTTTCTTCCATCGACAAAAACATATTAACGCCAATTTCCAAAAAATTATATCCTTCCGCACAATATTGCAAAAATGCATATATATTGCTATCCAGACCGCATTTTTTATCCAAAAGTTCTGATTGACCTTTAAAAGACAAAATCGGAGAGTACACAGATAAAACATCTGAAAACTCTTGACAATCTTTTCCTAAATTTTTTGCCAGTTCAAAAAATATTACTTGTTTTATCCACAAAGGAGTATCTAATATTTTATCCGAAAATAATCTGTATAAATTCTTTTTCAAAATGCCCTCTCTATACAATTATACAATAAATTAATATTTACACAATATATAGCTGAAAAGTATTATCATTCATTATGCTTTATACTATTGATTTATATGGCATAAAATTGTATTATTAATCATAAGGAGAAAGAGATGAAGAAAAAGATTTATGTTGCCATATTGGCATTTATAGGGTTTTTAACAACTATTAAATTGGCTTTAATTTACTATAACGCTAATTTTAATCCGTATGCACTTGCAAGTTTTTGTTCCGTTTCGGATTTTATCGATTGCGACGGAATTGCAAAAACTACAGAATCACAATTTTTCGGCATACCTTTGGCATACTGGGGAATGTTTTTGTATGCGTTCATAATGTTAATGCTTGTTGCTGATAAATTGAAAAACTTCAAATTATTTAAATTTATGGAAGTTTTTAAAAATCCTATGGACTACATAGCATCTTTAGGATTGATATCATTTATAATCTCAATAACTTTGCTAATAATCAGTTTATTTGAAATTAACAAACTTTGCGTTTTATGTGCATTTACTTATATACTTAACCTTTGTATTGCTTGTGTCGCAGTCGATTTCAAAGACGGAGGATTTGTAAAATCCATAAAACAAAGTATTGTTGATTTTATCGATGCAATTAAAATAAAAAAATACTTAATTGCACTGATTGCTGTTTTGATTTGTGCAGGCGGTTTCTTGTTCTACACAAACCACTCTTTAAAATTTGCTCCGCAAGTAAAAAGACAAAGAGAATTTAAAGAATTCATTAACGTAAAGAAAAATAAATACGCTGTAACAGGTAACCTCTTAGGTGAAAAAAATCCTAAAACGATAATTTACGTATATTCAGATTATCAATGTCCTATATGTTTTTCGCACAATATAATGATTCACAAATTGGCTAAAGAAATGAATGGTATTCAAGTTATTCATAAAAATATGCCGCTTGATACCGATTGTAATGTATACCTTCAAGCACAAATGCATGAAGGTGCATGCCTTGATGCAAAATATGCTATTGCTGCAGAAAAACAAGGTAAATTCTGGGAAATGAATGATTTATTATTTGAACACAAACCAAAAACAGAGGCAGAAATCCTAAAACTCGCCGAAGGAAAATATAATCTTGAACAACTTAAAACAGATGCAAACAGCATTGAAACGTACAAAGAATTAAGCAAACAAATAGATGAAGCTCGTCAACATGGAATTGTAGGAACTCCTACTACCATGATTAATAACGAACCAAAATTAGGCATAAAAAAATATGATGAATATGTAAAATGGGCAGAAGAAAATGGAGCAACAAAAAAATAAAATTGTTATTCATACTTGCTGCGGCATATGTTCAGGATATCCTATATCTTATTTAAAAGATATGGGATATCAAGTTATAGCATATTTTTATAACCCTAATATTTATCCTCAAGAAGAATATCAAAAAAGGTTAGAGGCAGAACGTACCTTATGCAAACACCTTGATGTTGAACTCGTTGAAGCTGAATATAATCCTGAGGAATACTATGAATTTGTAAAAGGATTTGAAACAGAACCGGAAAAAGGAAAAAGATGCGACAAGTGCTTTGAACTAAGACTTAAAAAAACTGCACAATATGCATTATCTCAAGGAATAAATGAATTTACAACATCTATTGTAATAAGTCCGCACAAAAATTTTGTAAAATTATCTGAAATTGGTGATAAAATTTCCAAAGAAACGGGAATAAATTATTTAGCTATTGATTTTAAAAAGAAAGACGGTTTTTTAAAAACAAATAAGATTTCAAAAGAATTAGGTTTGTATAGACAAAACTACTGCGGATGTAAATTTGCGATGAAATCTCATATATTTACATCATGATATTTTATTAAAATATACATATAATTAAGTTGATTTCTTAGAAAAAAACATTAAAAAACAACAGAGGATTATAGTATGAATAAAAAATTATTTATATTAACAGCAATTTTAACATTATTTGCATTAAACGCTTATGGTGCAGAAGAAGCATTAACCTTAGATAAAGATACAATCTACTATCCGCATGCAAATATAAAAAGCGCTATCGCTAAATATAAAAACGGAAATTATTCCGGCTGCTTGCAGGAACTTTTTTCATTAACTAAAAAAGATCCTTCAAATTCACTTGCTTATTACTATATGGCAATGGCATACACACATGTTGATATGAAAAACGAAGCTATTGAAGCTTATGAAAAAGTTCTTTCACTCAACCCTAATGAATATCTGGCAGAGTATGCAACAAAAGGTAGAGATTGCCTAACAGGAGGCCCGGCATGCAATCCGGAAGTTGAAGAATCAAATGAAGAAACATCTGAAAACAGCGAACCAAAAGATGATCTCGATAAATTTATAGAAGCTCCTTACGGAAACGGACTTTCTCAAACAGAAAATTCAAATATAAAACAA
>CACYCU010000200.1 GCA_902772945.1 uncultured bacterium
GAGTATCAATTAACACTTGTCTTTGAGATATAATAGATTTTTTGCTTGTGAATATAAACTCAACAGGATCTTCAATTGTTATAATATGTTTCGGATAATTTGCATTTATAAAATCAATTAAAGATGCTATAGTAGTTGATTTACCGGCGCCTGTAGGACCGGTGATTAAGACTAACCCGTTATTCAAATTTGAAAATTGTTCTATAGAATCAGGCAAATACAACTCTGAAATGTGTTTAATTTGATATGGAATAGTTCTTATAACAAGTCCACATTTTCCCAACCTTCTGCTTAAATTCACCCTAAATCGGGAGCAACCTGGAATTTCATGCGCAAAATCTAAATCAAATACATAATCAAGTCTGTCTTTAAAATGAGATGGAATTAAGTTCTTAAAGGCCCATTCCAAATCCTCATCCGTCAAAATCGGCATGTTTACTCTGTTAATTTTACCGTCGATTCTCAACGCAGGATGTTCCCCAACTTGTAAATGCACATCAGATGCACCGATTGCAACGGCCTTTTTTAGTAACAAAATTATATCAAAACTACTTTCCATAACTCTCCTCTTCCCCAAATATTATACCATTATTGTTTGATTAAAACAAAAAATTCTTTTTTGTAACAAAAATGTAACATTAAATTTAAAAAAGTAAATTCTTTATAAAAAAAATACTTTATATAAATGTAAGGGAAATTTCAAATACTTTGACGGAAATAATATGGATATTAAATAACCCGAAACTTTTATAAAAATAAGGGTTACAAAAAAGGCTTATTTTATACTCTCTCTCTTAATATCCTCGTGTTTATTTAATGTTGCCTCTATTCAGGCAACTTTTTTTTGCTATTTTATTTTTAATTAGTTAGCACTTCTTTTGTACACTCTAAAGCTACATCAGTAACATAGTCCATGTCCTCACGCTCAATAATTAAAGGCGGATTAAAATATATAACATCACCTAAAGGTCTTAATATAACGCCTTTTCGCAATGCCTTTTTATATATTTGATAACCTGTTCTTAATTTGCTATCAAATGGTTCTTTTGAATCCTTATTTTTTACAAGTTCAATAGCATTTATCAATCCTATATTCCTAACTTCACCAACATTTTTGTGATTAAGAAATTTTTCTTTTATCAAATTATTGAAATAAATTGCATTTTCTTGAGCTCTCCTCAAAATTGAACCGTCTGACATCAAATCCAATACCGCATTTGCAGCAGAACATGCTAGAGGATTACCGCTGTAAGTATGACTATGCATAAATGCTTTACCGGAATTATAATCATCATAAAAAGCGTCATAAATTTTTTGAGTCGTTACAAAAATAGCCATTGGCATGTATCCGCCGGTTAAACCTTTTGACAAACACATTATATCAGGGGATACTCCTGCATGCTCAAATGCAAACATCTTGCCCGTTCTCCCATAACCGGTTGCAATCTCATCCGCAATCAAATGAACATTATATTTATCACATAATTTTCTTAATTTTGTAAGATACAATGGCGGATAAATTTTCATACCCGCAGAACCTTGCAGCAGTGGTTCAACCAATATAGCTGCAGTTTCATTTCCGTATTTTTCAAAAACTCTTTCAGCTTTTTCAAAACATTCACAACTACAGTTTTCACGAGTTTTGCCATAAGGGCATCTATAGCAATCAGGACCGCTAACTCTTACAATATCCATTAAAATAGGCTTATAGAGTTTCGTATAAAGGTCACAATCTCCGACAGAAAGCGCACCTATAGTTTCTCCATGATATGCTTCCGAAAGCGCCATGAATCTTGTTTTCTGCGGATTGCCGGTTTGTTCATGATACTGAAAGCTAACTTTCATTGCTGCCTCTATTGCAGATGACCCGTTATCTGTAAAATTAAATTTACACAAACCTTTTGGCAAAACTTTTATTAATTTTTCACAAAGTGTTATTGCTTGTTTATGAGTAAAATTTGCAAAAATTACATGTTCCAACTCGTCTGCTTGTTTTTTTATTGCACTGCTTATTGCAGGATTACAATGTCCCAACAAATTGCACCACCAAGAACTTATGACATCATAATATTTTTTTCCGTTAGTGTCATAAAGATATATCCCGCTTCCTTTTTCAATAACTATAGGTTTTAACTCCTCATAATC
>CACYCU010000201.1 GCA_902772945.1 uncultured bacterium
GCTCTTGTTTCATCTTCTTTAAATAAATTTTTAATAAATTCCATATTCTATCCTTTTTGTTATATAATGTTTTTAATGTTAAAGTGTAGAAAGTCAACAAAAAGGAGACAAAAATGGCTACAAAAATTACTAAAGATATGAACATTATGGATATTGTTCAAGCATGTCCTGAAAGCGTTGCGGTATTCCAAAAATATGGTTTGGGATGTATTGGATGTGCTGCTGCACACTTTGAAAACCTTGAAGCAGGTGCAAAAGTTCACGGTTTTGATGTTGATGCTATGGTTGATGATATCAACGCATTAATAGCTGAATAATTTTTTAATAAACAAAAAGAAAAAGAGGTCATATTTTGACCTCTTTTGTAGTTATGATTTATTTAAAAAGCCTGCCATTGTCGGTTGATTAGCCGAAATATTTAAAGGAGTTTTTACATTAGTAACTTGTGCATTTGCCATTGCTTCTTTTGCTGCATTTTCTTTAGCAACAGCTTTTTTAGTCATCTTTTCACAATATCTTGCCAGCCACATCATAAATGCAGGTACAAGGATTATTGTTGATGCAAATCCAAATGCACTGTTATATGTTTTTGCTCTGTTTATAAATTTATTATCTTTTGATGAAAAGATTGAATATATTTTTTCTAATTCATCAGAACCTTTAGCTTTTTTGAATGCTTCGTTAATTTCTTCAAATGAAGCATCTTTCAATGCTTTTCCTGAACCGTATTTATTCATTATAGCTTCAGCTTTTTCTTTTACTGTTGAATCTATATTCAATACTTTCTTTACATCTCCGCCATTTTCTTTTAAGAATGTGAAGAATCCGTTAATTCCATCTTTATATTCATTGATTTTGCTGTATTTAGAAACTATTTGATCGCTTGAAAGTACATTAATACCATTTCCTGCCGTAAAGTAGTTTTTAAATTTAGATATAAATCCTTTTGAGTGATCTTGAGGTTTGATATTCAATGCAAGTCCTGAAATTTTTGAAAATGCATTTGAAAAACCTCTTGACAATGCTTTAGCAAAGAAAAGTATAGCAGTAAAGCTTGTTATGTCACGAACAAGAATTTCTTTACGTTCCTTATCACTTTTTGCATTTAAATAGCGAGCCGGTAATGTAAAACCAAATAGCAATGTTATCATACCTGTCAAAGACATTGCAGCTCCGTTAAATTCAAAACGATTTAATAAATCAGAAATTTTTCCGCTATTTACGGCTTTTTTACCTATTGTTTCAAAGCCTCCGGTAAATGTCGGTTGATTGTTCTTTTCTGCTTTTTTGTTTTCGGTATTTGTTTCAAGTCCTTTTAATCCGGGATCATGTTTTAAACCTAAGTTGTACAATTTAGGAATCAACATATAGAATCCCACTACAGACCCCCACATTCCAAAGTTTGAAAGGACTCTTGTGCCGATTCTGTGGTTATTAAATTTATTAATAAATTCTTTTATGTTATTTGTACTGTTTTGTTTAATAGATTTACCGACTTTTTCAAAAGCATCATTAGTATAATCTGTCAGACTGCTCATCATACGTGAAATACTGGAGTTAAGAGTTTTATCTCCGGATTTCATGACAGTGGATTCAGTGCTTATTGAAGCTCCGCTATTTGTTTTTCGTAAATTTTGATATTTTTCTATAAATTCACCCGTAAGCTTTTTAGCTTCTTTTTTATTTTTATTTTTGCGTAAATCTTCAATATTTATTAAATCTTTAGCAAATTCTTCGGCTTTAGTTTTTAATTCTGATCCGGATAATCTTTGTTCTGTAGAATTGTACAAAAGATTTTCAAAGACCTGTGAATAATATCCTAGTTTGAAAGCTTTTTGATCTGTTAATTGAGCTGTGTGTTTTGAAGCATAGTCTGCAAAATGTTCTCCGAGGATATTTATATGATTTGCATGAACGTTATTTGCAGTCCCCGAATATTTTTTAATCAAAGTCAAAAGTCCAAGCGGGATAAAGTATGCACTCGGACCGCTAAGAACTTCACGGATACCTTCTCTGCGAGCAAATTCCCAATTTAAAGGGCCTGTTCTTTTCCCGTTTTCATCACGTTCTCTGTTACGGTTAAGACCTTCATATATTCTTGGAGCAACCATGCCAATGCCGTCTTGCGTGATGAAAGAAGCCATAAATCCGCCTTTGTCAATCGTATCCATTACGGTAAGAATAGGATTGAAACTACCGGTAAACGATTGCTGACGTTTTACGGGTATTTTAGCTTTTGAACTACTACTATTTATTGCTTCTACAGGCATGTCCCTACTTTACAAATTTCATAACTACACATGTATTTAAAAACATCACACTTAACTTAATTGCTTTTTTCGACTTCTTTTTTAAGAAAGGTTAAGTAAATGCATTAAGTGTATTTATTATACTTAATCGGTATGTTTTTTGCAAGTTATTTACTACAAATATAACAATATTTTTACAAATTTTGTAATAAACCGTTTTATTAAATAAAAAATCACACGCATGTACTATTTTTTTATGTAAAATTGACTATATTTTTAGTGTAAGTTAAAATTATTTTATGGAAGTTAATGTAATTGGTGCAGGTTTGGCCGGCTCTGAAGCAGCTTTGCAGCTTGCAAAAAGAAAAATAAAAGTAAATTTGTATGAAATGCGTCCTAAAAAGATGACAGGGGCGCATAAAACAGATAAATTTGCAGAGTTTGTTTGCTCAAACAGTTTAGGTGCAGCGGATTGTTCAAACGCTTCAGGTTTGTTAAAAAAAGAAATGGAGCTGTTGGGTGGTGAGCTTATTGGTATTGCAAGAGGATGTTCTGTTCCTGCAGGAAATGCTCTTGCTATAGATAGGGAGCTCTTTTCTCAAACTGTTACTGATAAAATAGAAAAAAATCCATATATAAATGTTATAAAAGAAGAAGTGACTCAAATACCTGATGGGTATACTATTATGGCATCAGGACCTTTAACTTCCGAAAGTCTTGCTGAATCTATAAAAGAATTTACAAAAAGTGAGCATTTACATTTTTTTGATGCGATTGCTCCGATTGTTGAAAAAGACAGTATAAATTTTGACATAGCCTTTTGGGCCAGCAGATACGGTAAGGGTGAAGCTTCATACATAAATTGTCCGATGAATAAAGAACAGTATGAAAATTTTTATAATATATTAATAAATTCACCTAAAATTGAGTTGAAAGATTTTGAAAAGAATGCAAAATTTTTTGAGAGCTGTTTACCTATTGAAGTTTTGGCTTCAAGGGGAGTTGACACATTAAGATTCGGACCTATGAAACCTGTTGGTTTGGTTGATAAACGTACAGGTGATGAGAATTATGCGGTTGTTCAATTAAGGCAGGATAATTCGGCCAAAACTCTTTTCAATCTTGTAGGATTTCAAACAAATTTGAAATGGGGAAGTCAAAAGGAGCTTCTTCAATCGATTCCGGGGCTTGAAAATGTTAATATTGTTCGTTATGGAGTAATGCATAGAAATACTTTTATAAATTCTCCAAAAATTCTAAACCCGACTCTTCAAGCCAGAAATAGGAAAGATTTGTTTTTTGCAGGGCAGCTCACAGGTACTGAGGGTTATACCGAATCTATAGCGACAGGGATGCTTGCAGGATTGAATATGGCGAGATTGGTAAATGACGAGAAACTTTTAGTTTTACCCAAAACAACTATGCTTGGCGCATTAACGCAATATATCAGTGATGAAAATCAAGACAAATTTCAACCGATTAATTCCAATTGGGGGATTGTAGAGCCTATTGAACTGCCAAAGAAAGAACGCAAGAATAAGAAACTAAAAGCAGAACTTATTGTAAAACGGTCAATTGAGGCAATTCCTTCTATTTAGTACATTTATTAATCCATTTTACGAGATTTTCAGCAGGTGTTCCTCTGCGTTCGGCTTTCACATGTCCCATTGCCCATACTGTTTCAAAGTCAACATTTTGTTTACCGCAATATTTTTTTAGTGCGAGAGCCAAATTAACTTCTGTTGTCAATGCTGTATCGGTTTGACTTATACCTGAACGTATTCTCCAATATTTTGCAGCATTAGAGGTTTTATAACCCTTATAGCCCGGTACCAAATAGTATAGAGGATTGTACATATTCATTCTGGTTTCGGTATTGTTGCCGAGTGCATCTGTTTTTGAAAAATCGCTTGCAAATTCTGATTCATATTTAGTATTTTTTAAGAGTTCTGCTGTTTTTTTATCAAAATGGAGTCCTTTTCCGTCACCTAATCCAAACAGAATATTTTCGCCTTGTTTTCTGTCTAAACTGTCAAATGCCCCGACCGGTTTGGTTGCAGGTTTCATTTCGTTTACAAAATCATTCATGTTTGTTATTTTAACGGTATGTGTATCGGGGTCATAATTTATCCATTTTTTCTTGGAATTTAGGTAATTTATATATTCTTCATCTGTTTTAAATATAAGGTTTTGTTTTTGCTCTTTTTGAATTTCTTGTTTAATTTCTCTTTCTGCTTCATCTTTTTTCCCGTATTCAAAAGCGAGATTTATTTCATTTAATTTTCCTGTTGAAGAATCAGAAATTTTTTCAGTTTTTGAAGGTTTTACTTCATTTGGTTTTTCTTCGGAAATTTTATTTTTTTTGTCAATTTGTTCGAATTTGTTTTCTGCATTTTCTATTTTAAAATCATCAGAAAAACCTTCTTCTTTTCCGTATATTTTCAAATCAATTGGAAATAAATTATCTACCAAAAAATTTTTCAAAGATTGGTTTACAATTTTTTCTAACAATTCATAGTAGCTTCCGCTTTGATAAATACCGTTTTCTGATTCCTTGAGAACTAATTTTTTTCCGGTGTCATCTCTAAATCCTTTTGTATTAATATATTTTACAAAATCTTCAGCCATATCTTTAGAAATTTTTTGACTTTCTTCATCCAAATCTTTTCTTGACATACCCAAATTCCATTCATAAGCCAAATTTGCGCTATCCAAGTTTGTTATTGGGCACCATGCCATTGCGCCGTATATTTTGTCGCTGACACCTTTTATGGCTCCTATTTGTTTAAGATAAGGTTCGTATAATTTGTCATCACCTGATGCGCCTAAAATGACACTTTGAGCTCCGCCGCCGCTCATTCCGAATGAAAAAATTCTATTTACATTTCCGGGGATAATATTTTTATTATATTTTACATATTTTACAGCAGCTTTTAAATCTGTTACTCCGGCCGGTGCACCATGTTCTCGGCCTCTGAGACCCGGATATACATATATGAATCCGGCGTTTGTATATTCCCAAACACTTTTATATTCTGTCAATGCCGGGTTTGAAAAGTAGCCTGGAGTTTCTATCGACATTACTATGGGAGCTGTTTTTGCCGTATAATTCTTCATTGTGGCTTTTTTATCAATTACACAGGAGTATGTTTCATTTCCGTTTGATGTGCATTTCATGTAATTTGCCGGTACAAATACGGCAAGTTTCTCTAAGTTAATATCTGCGGGATTGTCGCAATATGGAATTCCAAGTTGATAAAAAACATTTTCTGCTGAGTTGTATTGCCATTTTGTCATGTCAATTTTGTCAGGATTGGCAAATGCTGATAAGTTTGTGCACATTAAAATTAATGTAATTAATAAATTCTTTTTCATTTCATACTCCTTAGTACAAGTTTACCATAAAATTAAATTTCAATTTATCAAAGGGAAATTATAATTTTGTTGTATTAAATTTTTATGATATTCTTAGATAAAAGGAGAAGTAATGAATATTTTTGAAGAATTACAGGCCAGAGGACTTATTGCTCAAGTTACTGATGAAAAAGAGATAAAAGAACTTATTAATAACGGCGGTGCTCGTTTTTATATAGGTTTTGATCCGACTGCAGATTCACTTCATGTTGGTCATTTTATGGCTCTTTGTTTGATGAAAAGATTACAAATGGCAGGTAACAAACCTGTTGTTCTAATCGGCGGCGGAACAGGCTATATAGGTGATCCTTCCGGCAGGACAGATATGCGTTCAATGATGACTCCTGAAACTATTCAACATAATTGTAATTGTTTTAAAAAACAAATGGAAAAATTTATTACATTTGGTGATGATGCAGCAATAATGGTTAATAATGCGGATTGGCTGCTTGATTTAAATTATATTGAGCTATTAAGGGAAGTTGGTGCATGTTTTTCTGTAAACAATATGTTGAGAGCGGAATGTTATAAACAAAGAATGGAAAAAGGTTTAAGCTTTTTAGAATTCAATTATATGATTATGCAGGCATTTGATTTTTATCATCTTCACAAAAATTATGGCTGTAATATGCAATTTGGCGGAGATGATCAGTGGAGCAATATGCTTGCAGGTACTGAATTAATCAGAAAAAAAACCGGTGATGATGCATACGCAATGACAATAACATTATTGATGAATTCTGAAGGCAAAAAAATGGGTAAAACTGCAAAAGGAGCTGTATGGCTTGATCCTCAAAAGACTTCTCCTTTTGAATTTTATCAATATTGGAGAAATGTTGATGATGCCGACGTTATGAAGTGTATAAAAATGCTTACTTTCTTATCTTTAGAAGAAATTGAACAAATGGAAAAATGGGATGATTCAAGAATTAATGAAAAGAAAGAAATTCTTGCATATCATTTGACAGAACTTGTTCATGGTAAAGAAGAAGCTGACAAAGCAAAAGCTTCCGCATATGCATTATTTAGCGGCTCCGGAGATAGCGCAAATATGCCGACTACAGAATTTTCTGACGCTGATTTGCAGGACGGAAAGATTAATATTATTGATTTGATTATAAAATGCGGATTTTCCTCCAGCAGAGGTGAAGCAAAACGTCTGATAGGTCAAGGCGGTGTTAGCGTTAATGATGAAGCGGTCAATGCTCTTGATAAAAGTTATACAAAATCAGATTTGCAGGACGGATTAAAAATTAAAAAAGGTAAAAAGCATTTCCACAAAGCTATATGGGGGTAGTTATGACAGAACGTTCCGAAAAAGCAAAAGAATTATTTAAATCAGGTTATAATTGCTCTCAATCAGTATTGGGAGTGTTTGCAGAAGAGTTAGGAATGGATTTTGATACTGCTATGAAAATTTCTTCTTCTTTTGGAGGCGGAATGGGCAGAATGAGAGAAGTTTGCGGTACCGTAAGCGGAATGTTTATGGCAGCAGGATTGATGTTTGGACCTTCCGACAATTCAGATCCAAAAGCTAAAGGCGAATTGTATAAGCGTATACAAGAATTGGCGAATAGATTTAAAAATCAAAACGGAAGTATTATATGCCGCGAATTGCTTGAAGGTGTTACTTCTTCAAACACACCTATTCCGTCAGAAAGAAATGAAGAATATTACAAAAAACGCCCATGTGTTGAGCTTGTGGGAGATGCCGTAGAAATTTTTGAACAGTATCTTTTGGAAACTAAAGAAAGTGGCAAAAATGTTGCACAATCACACTCATAAAATTAATCCTGAAAATGAGAAAAAAACGCTTATTGTAATTCTTTTGACATTAATTACAATGGCTGCTGAAATTGTATTTGGTTATATAACAAATTCAATGGCGCTTTTGGCGGACGGTTTCCATATGGGAACTCATGCACTGGCTTTGGGGTTGACTTTTGCCGCATATGTTTTAATAAGAAAGTTTGAAGGAAATCCGATTTTTCCAAACGGAACGGATAAAATAGGTGTTTTAGCAGCTTATACGAGTTCCATATTTTTGGGATTGACAGGGGTATGGATTATTTTTGAGGCTGTTGACAGGTTTGTAAATCCTTTACAGATTAATTTTAATGATGCTGTTATTGTTGCTGTTATAGGGCTTTTGGTTAATACGGTTTGTATATTTATAATGAGCGAGCACAAGCATTGTAATCATGAAGAACATTGTGAGGATTACAATTTTAAGGCTGCATATTTTCATATACTTGCTGATGCTTTGACATCTATACTTGCTATAATAGCGCTTCTTGCCGGTAAGTTTTTCAATATTGTTTATCTTGATTCTGTAATCGGTATATTAGGCGGTATTTTAATTGTTAAATGGTCAGTTGAGCTGTTGAAAAATACAGTTGCCGAACTTATTGATATGAAACGCAATTAGTTATTTAACAATTTTTTCAAAGCTTTTGCTTTTTCAGCGAAAGTTGGATCTTTTCTGGCATCAATTGCTTTTTGCACCATACCTTGTACAGTTTTTTGTACATTTGGAAATTCGCTATCCGGTAAAAGTTCAGGTTTTTTCCCTGTAAATACTAATGCGCCGTGATAACAAGCCCAAATAGGACTTACTCTTTTTGTATATTTGTTATCCCAATCAAGTGTTTTTTGCATAAAATCAATAAAATATTGGGTATCTTCCATTTTAACATCTCGTACATATGTTAATGTATTAACTGCAACCATAGGATACATTCCCAGCTGACCTCTTGCGGATGTATCTTTGCACATCATAACGTCTTCTGTTGCTCTGAGTTTGCCAAAATAATAATAAAATACGGCTTTATCTTTATCGTGTTCAAAAACTTTATCAGCCATTGCTATATAGTAAAACGGAGATATTTTATCAGGATTTTCATCAAGATATGATTCAAATTCCGTATATTCTTCAGGTGTGAAGGCTTTGAACATATCTATTGCAGTACTTGCTTGGTTATCTTGTGCAAGTGATATCATTTTTTTAACATTTGGAGATATTTTTGTTTGAGACACAACACAACCTGCGCTTAGCATTAATAAACAAAGTGCTGTGGCTATATAAATCTTCCCTTTCATATTATTATAAACCTCCCCTTAATCCAAATAAAATACAGTAATAACTTTATGTCCTTCTTCTGCATATTGAACAGCGTTGTGCAAAGTTTTACTTGTATGGGATAAGAAACAGATTAATTGGTTGCAATCATCAATAATTTCTCTGTTGCAAACTCTTGATGCATCAGCCAAAGTCATCATTGCTCTGTCCGGATGTTCAATAATATTCGGCACACCGATAAGTTGGTTTTGAACATCAGACGGCTGCTGACCTATAGTTTGAGGCAAAATAACTTTTAATTTATCAGGATTAGCCTTCATAGCTCCGCGGATTGCTGCTGCATTTGTTCCTGAAGAACCGCCTGATGTAATAATTGTATTGCCTTGCATAACAAGAGCGGTAGAAAGTGTTTCAATCATTTGCTGATGAGTGATTGGAAGGTTACGGCTTCCGATAATAGCAATTTTTTTGGCAGATTGTTTAATTGTAGCCAATTCCATAGCCAACTCATCAACCGTATTAGGAGAATCTGAAGAAACTGTATCTAATTCATCATCAATAGGAACTACTATAGAACCTTGTTTTTCTTTGTTTTCTTCTTCAGAGCTCATAATAATCTTAGTCATTAACTTTCTCACTTTCTGATTGCAATCTA
>CACYCU010000202.1 GCA_902772945.1 uncultured bacterium
GGTTTGAACGAAAGTGAAAACATCCAGCACGAAGGCAAACAAGTATTGATAATTAAATAATATAATAGAGATTTTTGCCGAAGTGGTGGAATGGTAGACACGTGCGTTTCAGGTGCGTATGGAGCAATCCATGCGGGTTCAAGTCCCGCCTTCGGCAATTAAGCCTTGAAATTTTAATTATAATATGTTACAATAGTAGTATGGCTGGTTATGAGCATTTATACAAATTGTTAGACAAAAAAACTATATCTCTTGAAATTTTAAGAGAGATAACTGATAATGAACATGTAAAAAGTGTTGAATACAAAAAATCAGATAAGATTTTGTATAACAAGTATGATGTAGTTCTGGATAATGGTGAGCTTTATTATGCATATGTTAAAAAATCTATTCCGGAACTGTTAAAAATATTCAGTGCTCATAAAGCTTAGACATTGCCGGTAGAACTGTTTCTGTCATCTTCCAATTGTTTTATATCAATATTAGTGTCGTCTTCTGCATATGTATTTATTACAGGGACGTCAATTTCAACATTTACATCTGCATCAACCATTTCAATATCAGTTTTTGCAAATTCTTTGGTTTTTCCATCTTCCATTTTTACAGCGACTGTTCCGTTCATAAATTGAAGATAACAAACTTTACCTAATCCGTCAGGTGTCATTACAGAAGAACCTATCGGAGGCATTCCTTTTGCAGCATCTATATAGTTTGAATATTCATAAGTCAGGCAGCATAACAATCTTCCGCAAGTTCCTGAAATTTTTCCCGGCGCAATAGGCATACCCTGATCTTTTGCAAGTTTAACATTGATTGTTGCGAATTTTCTTAGAAAGCTTGAACAGCAAAACGGTCTGCCACAGACTCCGCAGCCTTCCATTATTGAGGTTTCGTCCCTAACTCCAATATGGCGAAGGTCAATTCTAACTCTCGTAAAAACTTGTGTCAAATCTTTTAAAAGTGCTCTAAAATCAACTCTTTCCGGAGCTGTATAATAAAAGGTTATTTTGCGTCTGTCAAAAGTTATTCTGCATTGAACCAAATTCATTACAAGTTTATGCTGTTCTACAAGTGCTTTACACTTAAAAAAAGCTTCAACTTCTTCTTTTTTTATTTCATCAAGAGTTTGCAAATCTCTTTGAGAAAGTGTTCTTACAACAGGAAAAGCTTCAGGTGTATTTTTACTTTTATCCCAAATCTCTGAAATTTTAGAATTTATAATAAATGCCTTGAGTGCTTCTTCCCCTTTGGAAGTCCTGACAAGTACCATTTGACCGTCTTCTATATTCAAAGTATCCGGAACTTCAAGCGGGTAAAATGCATTTTTTAAATATTCAACAGCATATTTATACATATCTTTCTTCTTCTTTCAACTTTCTGTTCATTAGTTTTTCTAGCAAAGCTTGAGGTGTTATGTCTGTGTATACGGCCTCATATATTGCTGATGATACAGGAACTTCGATATCCAATTTTTTTGCAAGTTCGCAAATAGCTTTGGATGTTTTAACACCTTCTGCCACAGAACCTAATTCAGCCAATATATCGTTTATTTTTTTACCTTTAGCCAGCATAGAACCTACTGTATAATTCCTCGACATTGGGCTTGAACATGTGGCAATTAAATCACCCATTCCTGATAAACCGTAAAGTGTGGAAGGATTTGCCCCCAAATTTATACTAACTCTAACAATTTCAGCCATACCTCTTGTCAAAAGCGAACCTGAACAATTATCTCCAAGTCCCATTGTGTGAGCAAAACCTGAGGCTATAGCAATTACGTTCTTTAGAGAACCGCCAAGTTCAACTCCGATTACATCGGTATTTGTATAAAGCCTGAATTTATTAGGAACATTCATGGCTTTTTGGACAAATTCAGCAGTATGAATATCTTCGCAAGCGACACAAGCTGCTGTCGGAAGCCCTGCTAAAACTTCTTTAGCTAATGTAGGACCGGACAGAATAACAAGTTTTTGTTCAGGTAAAACATCTTTTATAACTTCAGACATTCTCATCAAAGATGGAAGTTCTATACCTTTTGATGCATTTACAAGAATTTGATCAGATTTTATTCCCGCAACTTTTAATTTTTCGCAAACATCTCTTGTGCCGGAAGTTGCAACAACTGATAGTATTATATCAGCATTTGCTATTGCTGATTTTAAATCAGATGAAATCTCAACCTTATTATTCAATTGTACTTCAAGCGGCTTTGATGTGTGCTTGTTAAATCTTAAATCATCTGAGATATCTTGTTCACGTCCCCAAACAGTAATTTCATCGAAATTATTTGTCAAAAGCCAGGCAAGTGTTAATCCCCAACATCCTGCACCAAGTACTGTTAATTTCATAATTTTATCTCCTCAGGTAAAAGTTTTCTTAAAACTCCGCCATGTTTTTTTAACTCTAATCTTGCAGAATCAATGTCACATTTCATTACATTTGATACTATTGCTGTTTTTATTTCCCAATTGCATTTTAAAAGGGCTGCTAAAGCTTCGCTATGAGAAACTCTTGCAATCTGTGCAACAATTCTTATTGCTCTGTCTTTTAGCTTTTCATTAGTCGCTTTTAAATCTATCATAAAGTTTTCATATGTTTTACCAATTTTAATCATAGAGCCTGTAGATAGCATATTAAGAATCATTTTTTGTGCAGTGCCTGCTTTTAGTCGGGATGAGCCGGCAATTACTTCCGGGCCGACTTCTACACATATTACAAGTCCTGCATCATCAGCGATTTTACCTTTTGAATTGCAAGTTATAGCAATTGTTTTGCAATTAACATCATCAGCTCTTTGCAGAACCCCAAGTAAATATTTAGGGTTTCCGCTCGCAGAAATTACTACAGCCACATCTTTTTCTGTTAAAACTTTTGCATCTTCATATCCGTATTCATAATTATCTTCAGCACCTTCGACTGCAGTTCTAAATGCTCTGTCGCCTCCTGCAATTATTCCTTGTACCATATCAGAGGGAACACTGAATGTCGGAGGACACTCAGAGGCATCTAATATTCCGAGTCTGCCTGACGTTCCGGCTCCAAAATAAAAAAGCCGCCCTCCTTTTAAAAATTGTTTAGATATAATATCGATAGCTTCAGCAATATGTTCAGTTTCTTCGCTTACTGCAAGTGCAACCAATCTGTCTTCTTCGTTCATTTTTCGAACCATATCAACAGTGGACAGAATATCTATATCCTTTGTATTTTCGTTACGATATTCAGTAATTACTTCTGTCATTTCAACCCCCTAAACTAATTTGAATAAATTTGCCATTTCTATAGCAGATTTAGCGGCATCAGCACCTTTGTTACCGGCTTTTGTTCCGGCTCTTTCTATAGCTTGTTCAATATTGTCTGTTGTTAAGACTCCAAATATAACAGGAATTTCAGTCTGCAAACTAACTTGAGCAATTCCTTTTGCAACTTCAGCGCTAACATAATCGAAATGAGCTGTTGCACCTTTTATAACAGCGCCGAGTGCAATTATGGCATTGTATTTTCCTGTTTTAGCGAGTTTTTGTGCTGCTACAGGTATTTCAAATGCTCCGGGAACTCTGACGACTTCAATATTATCATCGGATACTCCATGACGTTTCAATTCATCAAGTGCTCCTGCTAATAATTTTGAACCTATAAAATCATTAAATCTTGATAAAATTATACAAAATTTTTCATTTTCTGCTACTAATTGACCTTCAAATATTTTCATTTTTCTCTCCATTAACACATATATGATATTTTATCGCATTTGTATCTATTTTACAA
>CACYCU010000203.1 GCA_902772945.1 uncultured bacterium
AAAAGCTATGGAAGCTGATCCGGAATGTTTTGAAGCTGTTTTTGAATACGCAAATTATCTTCATTCAACAACAAATTTTCAAAAAGCGGATGAATACTACGAGAAAGCCCTCGAAATGCGTCCTCATGATGTAGAAGCAATAGGATTCAGCGCATTAAATAAAATGCTCTTGGGTGATTTGGATATAGCATGGCAAAGAATAGAACACGTTTTGAACCATGTTTCCGATGACAGTCTAATGTATTTTGTTGCAGGCAAAATTAAATACCTTCAAAAGGATTATGAAGAAGCAAAAATGTATTTCATAAGATCCTATGAGCTTGATAAAGCTTCTGACGCAGAGCAATTGCTTGGTTTATGTTATTATGAACTCGGAAATTACGAACAAGCAAACGGTATTTTCAAACATCTTTTAGAAACAAATCCTATGAACATAAACCTAATGCTAAACAGTGCCAAATGTTATGAAAAACTAAACAACAAAGATTCAGCATTAGAAGTTCTGGACAAAATAGTTGAAATACTGCCGGAATGCGAAGAAGCACAGGAGATGATAAGAGCAATATCATAGATATTTGACATTTGATATTTGACTTTATTATAATTTTTTTATGGCTAATATTATTAAAGTATTAAAAGGAACAAAAGACATATTACCTCAAGAAATTGACCAATGGCACAAACTTGAGAAGAATGCTCTTGATATATTCACACGATACGGATACAAAGAAATCAGAACCCCTATTTTAGAAGCAACAGAACTTTTTGCCCGTGGAGTCGGTGATACTACAGATATTGTTAATAAAGAGATGTATACTTTTGAAAAAAGCGAGCGTTCTTTAACACTCAGACCTGAAAATACAGCAGGCGTCGTTCGTTCATTTATAGAAAACGGAATGGCTAGATTATCTGCACCGGTAAAACTTTGGTACAAAGGTCCAATGTTTAGATATGAACGTCCTCAAGCCGGAAGACAAAGACAATTCCACCAAGTCGGGGTTGAGATGTTCGGTATAAAAGAACCTATAGCAGATGCAGAGGTAATACTGTTGGCTGTCAACTATCTTAAATCTTTAGGATTAAATGATTTGGAAGTTGAATTGAATTCTCTCGGCTGCCCCAAATGCCGTGAAGAGTACAAAAAAAGAATCAAACAAGTTTTAAAACCTGAATTTGAAAACCTTTGTGAAGATTGCCAAAATCGTTACGAAAAAAACCCTCTCAGACTTTTAGATTGCAAAGTCGATAGCTGCAAAGCAATATTTGAAAAACCTGAAATCCAAGCAGTGATAAAATCAGATTTCCTATGCGAAGAATGTTCTGAGCATTATAACAAATTGAAAACATACTTAGAGAAACTTGATGTTAAGTATTCTGAAAACAAACTTTTGGTAAGAGGTTTGGATTACTACAACAGAACTGTATTTGAAATAAAATCAAACAACCTCGGTTCTCAAAATGCAGTATGCGGCGGCGGAAGATATGACAGCCTTGTTAAACAATTGGGCGGAGAAGATGTCCCTGCAATTGGTTGGGCAATGGGCATGGAGAGATTAAATTCTTTGCTTCCTGAACTTGAAACAACCAAACTTGATGGATACATTGTTTGTAATTCTCCGATTGAGAGTTTTGAACTGGCTCAAGAACTGCGTGCAAAAGGATACAATGTTGAGTTTGATTTATCAAACAAAAAATTTACAAAACAGCTTGAAAAAGCTTCAAAAGTTGCAAATTATGCTCTTATTTTGGGTGAAGATGAGATTAAATCAGGAAAAGTTTCAGTAAAAAATCTCTCAACATCAGAACAAATAACTGTTAACAGATGTGATATAAACTTGAGGAAATTATGATTATTGACGAAGTGGTTATTGAACTAAGCAAAATGTTTAACCAGATTTTTGATGATTTTCATGGAATGTACGTCTTTGGTGAAGCCGCTGAAGGAAATTTTCAAGATGAAATTGAACTTGCTGCAATTTTTGATATTGAAGATAAATCCAAACGAGAACAAATTTGGCCAATTGTAGGAAAAGTTGAAACAGAAATGGATGTTTCTATAGACCTTTATCCATATACAAAAGAAAGTTTTCAAAAAGACGAAGAAATTTATGAAGAAGTTATGGAAAAAGGTATATTTTATAATAAATTCGGTAAAAAAGAATTGACAAAAAACTAAAAAAATCGTAGAATGAGTGTTATTCAAAATAAATGAAAGGCGGTATTACGAGAAATCGTAGGCTGTATTAAAAAATATGAGTCAAATAACAATAAGATCAGACAGAAAAGAAGATTACAAGTTTTTTTATAAAGGCGATGAAGTAACATTAGGTGCAGGAAAAATCATCAGCATTGCAACAGGACTTGATGATGTAGTTTTGCCGACTTGCGCTATGAAAATTATTAATAATTTGATTGTCATTAAAGAAGATGTAAAACATAAAGAATCATAATTTTTTTGATATAATTTTTTTGTGAAAATACTAAAATCATTATTTCAATAACATCTTTTGTATTACAGGGTTTGTGTTGCTCTTTTTTAGAAAGGTATTAAATAATGCTTGAATTAACAAACAAAAAAATTAACGAAGAAAAAATTAACATAAGATATTCGGAAATGGATTTCGATAAAAGTCTAAAACCGTTTTCATTGCTAAATTATTTTCAAGACATTGCAAGCGACAATGCCGAAAGGTTAGGATTTGGGTATTCTGCTATAACTCCTAAAAATCTGATGTGGGTACTTTTAAAATATCATATTGAATTTTATGACTATCCTGTAGGAATTTATAATTTAAAATTAGAAACAGAACCAAGAGGTTATAACAAGCTTTTTGCGTATAGAAATTTTAGGTTATGGAATGGAGAACACTTATTAGCAAGAGCTTCCAGCATGTGGTCATTGGTAAATTTTAAAGATATGTCAATTGCAAATATTCAAAATAACATTGACAGCCCCTTCTTAGAAAAACATGAAAAACAAGATGATGATTTGAATTTTGAAAAAATTCCCTCGCTTGAAAAAATTGATTATGAAAAAGAATTTGAAGTCCGCTACAACGACATTGACGTTAACAGGCACGCAAACAACGGAAACTATATTGTCTGGGCTTTAGAACCTTTAGAATATGAATTCAAATCAAAAAACAAACTAAAAACTATTGATATGTTATACAAAAAAGAAATAAAGTTGGGAGAAAAACTTATTTCACAAATTCAACTGGTATCTGACAATGAGACTGTTCATACTATGAAAAACAGTCAAACAGGAGAAGATATTTGTATGTTACACTGTATATGGGAGAAAAAATGATGAAAGTTTTATTAATTAACGGTTCACCGCACAAAAACGGCTGCACGTTTACGGCTCTTAGTGAAATTGAAAAAACATTAAAAGAAGAAAATATAGGTGCTGAAATCTATCAATTGGGAACTGAACCTATTTCAGCCTGCAGAGCTTGTTATGCGTGCTCAAAGATCGGCAGATGCGTAATTAACGATAAAGTTAATGATTTTTTAGAATACGCAAAAGATTTTGACGGATTTATCATAGGCTCACCTGTACATTATGCATCAGCCTGTGGTGGAATTACCGCATTTATGGACAGAGCATTTTTTACAGCATTTCAATCAGGAAGAGGAGATATATTTTTACACAAGCCTGGTGCAGCGGTTGCAAGCGCAAGACGTGCAGGCACAACCGCAACTCTTGATCAGTTAAACAAATATTTTTCAATAACTCAAATGCCGATAATTTCCGGAAGATATTGGAATATGGTTCATGGTGCAACTCCTGAACAAGTGCTTGAGGACAAAGAAGGATTACAAAATATGAGAATTCTTGCCCGTAACATGGCTTGGCATCTAAAATGCAAAGAAGCAGGTGAAAAAGCCGGAGTTGAAATGCCAAAAACAGAAGATGTTGTTTTCACAAACTTTATAAGATAAATTTATTTTTTAAAAACTTTTGAGAATATTAACGGATAAATTGCCGTAACGTAAAAACCAGCCAAAAACGTTAACGGCAATTTTATTCTGTACGCTATATTATCAACAAATACAAATTTTTCCAAACAATAAAACATACAGCAAACAGTAATTATACCGACAAGAGCTCTGATTATTTTTGTCGTTAAACTTCCGTCTTTTGGCTCAAACGGAGCAAATCGTCTTGTTAAAATTACACCATCTAATGTTCCCAAAAGCCATCCTATAAAGGAAACCGAAATATTGATTGCTTTTCTTGGATTAACAAGTAATTTGCCATTTATATAATCCATAGGATAATCTTTTACCAAAATATAATACAAAAAGCCCAATATAATTATATTTGATATCACAAGAAGATACAAATACCTGTTCTTATTTTTTTCGCACCACTGAATAAGCGAATTAACAACAAATATCATCACAGCACCGGTCAATATCCCGATAATAACATCTTGCGGAGTATGAACTCCAAGCCAATTTCTTGAAAACGCAACAATTAAAACCAATAAAATAAAAAATGTACACAAAGCTTTTTTATTCCTTGTCACAAATGCCATAGCACCCCAAACAGAAGATGCCATCATTGAATGCCCGCTCGGAAAAGAATATCCTCCGGCTGTTTTTATAGCGACTTCTGGCGGTTGTATGGAACTGCTTATAACCCAAGGTCTATATATACAAGCCATCATTTTAAACAATTGCGCAAATGCTAATGTAAAAGCATTTACCATAAACAAATATAATCCGGCTCTAAAATCAACACACCAATAAATTACCCCCATAAAAAGAGTAGGAAACAAAAGTTCACCAAGCCTTGTGAGCGACATAAAAATACTGTCAAACACCCCGCCTGATTGAATTCTCAAATCCTGCAAAAACAGCAGATAATTTATTTGTGGGTTCATCCAACTATCACTGGATAAAAATTCCGAAATCATAAAATAATATTATCATAAAAAAATTTTTAAACAAATATTCGACAACAAGGACTTTGCCAAGCAAAACATAATTGTATCGGTAAGGGGAATTGTCTTGCTGCGCCTCGCGTTAAACGGCATTACGCATTTTGTTTTCAGCGATTTCATCGCTTCCAAACAAAACTGCTTCAGCCTCTGCTCGGCTTGCGCTGAACCCCTATGACAAGGCTAACGCCTTGTAGGGGTTCTTTTTATACCACATTGCAAAATAAAATAGCCTTTGGCTAAAGCCAAGGCCATTTTATTCGGCGGTAAGGGGAATTG
>CACYCU010000204.1 GCA_902772945.1 uncultured bacterium
GAATTAGCACAAAAAAGAGCATGTGAACTATTTCACATGGATCATGCCAATGTCCAACCGCATAGCGGGGCGCAAGCAAATATGGCAGTCTTTATGTATTTGCTAAAACCCGGAGATAAAGTTTTAAGTATGGATTTGTCAAATGGTGGTCACTTATCTCACGGCTCACCGGTTAATTTTTCCGGAATGTACTTTGATGTAAAAAGTTATGGCATAAACGAATACGGAGAAATTGATTACGAAAACGTCCGCCAAATGGCAATTGAACACAAACCAAAATTGATAATTTGCGGAGCAAGCAATTATTCAAAAATAATTGATTTCAAAAAATTCAGAGAAATAGCAGACGAAGTCGGAGCATATCTTTTAGCCGATATTGCGCATATAGCAGGACTTGTTGCGGCGGGTTTACATCCTTCACCATCAGGTTATGCTCAGTTTGTAACAACAACTACGCATAAATCACTAAGAGGTCCAAGAGGCGGTATAGTTATGTGCGACGAAGAACACGCACAAGGAATTGATAAAGCAATATTTCCGGGAATGCAAGGCGGTCCATTAGAACACATTATCGCAGGAAAAGCCGTTGCTTTATTGGAAGCATCAAAACCTGAATTCAAAACTTATGCAGAACAAATTCTCAAAAATGCAAAAGCACTTGCTCAAGGTCTTATGGAAGAAGGAATGGATATAGTAGGCGGCATGACAGAAAACCATCTTATGACACTTGATTTGAGAAGAACAGGCAAAACAGGAAAAGATATGGCAAATGTTTTGGAGCATGTCGGTATTACAGCAAATAAAAATACCGTTCCAAACGATCCTCAAAGTCCTTTTGTAACAAGCGGAATAAGACTTGGAGTCCCTGCCGTAACAACAAGAGGTTTTATAGAAGAAGATATGGTTGAAGTTGCAAAAATTATTGCATCTGCAATATTTTCATCAGATAATGAAATCGGATTACAAAATTTAAAAGAAAGATCTCTAAAACTTTGTAAAAAATATCCAATATACAGGTAAACAAATGTTAATAAAACTCTCACATGCACATGTACTAGGAATGGTAATAGCATACTTGATAGGAGTATGCCTAGTACCATTGGTAATTAGTTTTTCAAAAAAGGAAGGACTTGTGGATGTCCCTAATGAAAGAAAAATCCATACCAAACCAATATCGAGAATAGGCGGAGTTGCGATATGGGCAAGTACAATGCTTACATTTTTGTGCCTTGTTATGATGAGCTATTATCCTTCTGAACATTTGTTATCAGGAATATTGCTCGGCGGTTCATTAATGTTTTTGCTTGGACTCGTGGATGATATATATAATCTGGATGCAAAATTCAAACTGTTTCTTCAAGTTGCAATAGCAACATTGGTATATTTGTTGGGTGTACAAATCAATGATGTACCTTTTATTGGTGATTTGGGTATTTTTTCATACCCTATAACATTATTGTGGATTGTAGGAATTTCAAATGCACTTAATTTTATTGACGGTGTAGACGGTCTTGCCGGATCTGTTATAACCGTAAATGCTGTTACTCTTGCTATTATAGCAGTTGCAATGAATCCGCCAAACACAATCAGTGCACTAATCGGATTTATTTTAGCAGGTTCAATGCTTGCATTCTTAACATATAATTTTAACCCTGCCAAAATTTTTATGGGAGACAGCGGTGCTTTATTTTCAGGATTCTTACTTGCAACCATATCAATAACAGGTGTAATGAAAGCTGCCACTCTTGCAATTCTGCTTCCGTTTTTAGTTCTTGCAGTACCTATTATGGACATAACTTTTTCTTCTTTGAGAAGAATTTCTAAAGGTAAATCACCTTTTGTTGCTGATTCGGAACATATACATCACAAATTGTTGCATGCCGGATTTTCACAGAAAAAAACTGTTATGATTTTAACATCAGTTGCAATTATTGCAGGAGCATTAGCTGCATTAATAACCGGTCCTTTGGCAATGAAACAGTACTTTTTATGCATATTTGCAATTGTTGTTATTATGATTTTGTTAAATTTAGTAAAAGTGTTGACAAAAAAATAACTTTGTGATATAATGCCCAGTGGATTTAATTACTCAGTTTTGAATTAACGTTCAAAATATTTAAGTGTAAATCTGCCATATAGTTTACAGAATTGAGTGCAAACTCAATGAGGGCTACGTATATTAAAAAGTAGAGGTAAAAATTATGACAGTGAGTGCTATTGGGCAAAACGAAAGAAATACCAGTTTAAGTACAATTGTTAAATCTACAGCTGCCGGTACTGCAGCAGGCTATGCAATGAAATGGATTTGGCCTGTTCAAAAACAGGAAAACACCATGAATCATCGTGCTTTGATAAATTATTGCCGAAAAATGACAAATAAAGCAAAGGTTAAAGAATACAAAGGTTTCAAATCATTAAGCCAAGCTCAGGACAGTTTTGTAAAAATGATTGAATCAGGTGATAAAGAAGCTTTTTTGGAAAAAAATCTTAAAACCAGAGTAGAAAGTTTAGGCGGCGAAAATTCAATCGCCGGAAAAGAGTTTAGAAACATAATTAGAAATGTCAATGAAGAAGCAAGATTGATGACAAAACGTTTTGGCGTTTCATATCACATTATGTTGAAAAAAATTAGACCGGCTGTACCATTTTTAGTAGCAGGTGCAGGAATAGGTTTCTTTACAGGTTTTACGCACAATGTCATGAAATGTGACTATGATGCGTAATTTTTCACCAAAATATAGTAGGCTGAATGACATGTTGTTCAGTCATTTTTTTTTTGAATTATATTTGATTAATAATTTCCAATATTAAAGCTTTAAATCTTACCTTAGCTTTATTTGCAGCTTCAATCACTTCTTCGTGAGAGAGTTTTCTGCCATTCAAAGCACTTGCTGCAGCATTGGTAATACAGCTTATTCCAAGAATATTCATTTTGCAATAATTTGCCACAATAGCCTCAGGAACAGTAGACATTCCGACAGCATCACCACCAAGCATTCTTATCATGTTGATTTCGGCGGGAGTTTCATATGAAGGACCTGAATTTGCCCAATAAACACCTTTTTGAATATCAATTCCAAGATTGTTTGCGCATTTTTCAGCTATTTCAATTAAATCTTTGTTATAAACTTCAGACATATCAGGAAATCTTTCCCCTAATGTATTGTCATTTGGACCAATCAAAGGATTTTTTCCCATAAAATTTATATGATCAGTTATTATCATTAAATCAGCGGGTTTAAAAGTTTCATTCACCGCACCGGCTGCGTTTGTCAAAATAAGAGTTTTTACCCCAAGCTCTTTCATGACCTTTATAGGGAAAGTAATATCTTTCAGATCATGACCTTCGTAAAAATGATTACGACCTTGCATCATAACTACATTCTTGCCCCTTATATCGGCAAAAACAAGCCTTCCTTTATGACCTACAACTGTAGATTTTACAAACCCAGGAATATCATTGTACGAAATTGCAATATCACAATATTCATCTGCCAGCTCACCCAATCCCGAGCCTAAAACAATCCCTATTTCAGGTTTGAATCCATTAGTTTTCCCATTAATAAAATCAATTGTTTTTTCCATATAACCCCTATAATAAAAGATTCTCCGACAAATCGGAGAATCTTATTAAAATTTTTATCTTAACCAACTAATCTGTCATCATCTGCTTCAGCAGCTTTTACCATAATAGCATGCTCAACAGGATTTTCTTTTTTATAAGTTGTATCAAAATTTTCTTCAAAATTAAAATCGTCATGAGCTTTTTTTGCTTGATTTTCGTCAACCAATTTTTTTGCAAGTTCCGCAATTTCATATACTAGCTGGTATCTGTTTTCTGTGTTTTCGTTCAAATCCCAAGCCACTCTAATTATTTGATCCATCATAAATACACCTCTTTGTTTCGTTTATATAATAATAGTATAATACAAAAAATATTTTGGCAAGTAGCAAAAATTTTTAAATTGATGTATAATCAAGTCATGCGCAAGTTTGATGATATGCACAAGTTTATATGGATTGAGCTTTTCATTTGGTTTTTAATCATATGTTTTTGCGCATTTGGAATTAGAATTTACAGATACAATAAGGTCAAGCAACTGGCTACATATCAAATTTTTCTGCCTGACGTAGACGGACTTATTGTCGGTTCTCCGGTAAAATTTTTAGGAGTACAAATAGGCTATATAAAAAAAATAAAAATAATTACTGATGAAGTTTACATAAAATTTGTTATAACAGACAAAAACATAAAACTGCCAAAAGGAGCAATTGCAACTGTAGAATTCACGGGAATGGGCGGTTCAAAGTCGTTGGAAATATATCCTCCTACATCGGAAACTATTGCTTCAGGCAAAATTATAACAACAAGTGACCCTGTTAGATTATCGGATTCAATGTCTTTATTAAACGATATGTTTGGCAAAATAAATTCAATTATAGTAAGGACATCATATTTTGCAAAAGAAACGGGTGTTCTTGGTAACGGAATAGATACAAAAGGTATTGAAAAGAATATTAATGAAGCAGATAAATTAATAAAAAAGGTGAAAAAAGATGAATAATGTAAGAGTGATAGACAATCCTGTAGTACTTTTAAATTTATGCACAATGCGTGACAAAAATACTGATAGTCAAGGGGTTAGAATTGCAACAAGAAAAATAACAAGATGTCTTTTATATGAGGCCGCAAAAAATCTTCCTCTTGTAGAAAAAGAAATTACAACTCCTCTTACAACATTTAGGGCAAAAACCATTGATCCTGATATAAACCTGATAATCTCACCAATTTTGCGTGCCGGATTAATATTCACTGATGAAGCAATAGATATTTTACCGCAAGCAACAATCAGGCATATCGGAATGTACAGGGATGAAAAAACTCTAAAACCGGTTTGGTATTATAACAAAGTCCCTATGGCAACTCCAAATCCACAAGAATTTTATGTATACATTACAGATCCAATGCTTGCAACAGGAAATTCTTTGAAAGAAGCAGTAAAATTATATGCCGATA
>CACYCU010000205.1 GCA_902772945.1 uncultured bacterium
TATCATAGTTTTTTTCGATATTTTTATCTGTTTTTGGATTAAATACGCTATAATCTATACCGTTTAAAATTCCTATTACCTTATTCTGATTCATTCTTAAGGTATAATCCATACCCTCACCAAATTCACCTGTCAAAATTTCTCTGGCATAATTCGGTGATACAGCAATAACTTTATCGGAATAATTTATGGCACCTTTCATCCAATTGACTTTGCCGTAATGTTCAACACATCCTTCATTGTACACAATGTCTTTTCGCATATTTGCAAAATCTAAAACATCTTCAAACCAAACACCTTGATATGCAAGATTATGGATTTCAAATACACATTTTGTATCTTTCCAAAACTCATCAAACCTGTAATTGCTGTGCAAATATACAGGAATCATTGCAGTATGCCAATCATTCGCATGAATCACATCAGCCCTAAAATTAAGCAGTTTTGCATATTCCAAAGTCGCTAACGAAAACGCAATATATCTTTCATGTTCATATCTCGGATCCAACCATTTTGGATAAACATCATGAAAACAAGTAAAATACCAATCATTATGGACAAAAAATACATTTATATTAGTTTCAGGCAACTTGCACATAAACAATCTGAATTTGTGTCCATTACCACCAAAATGAAGCCACATTTCGGAATTTTCAAGTTCTTTAATTCCATATTTATTAACATCTATAAGTCCATGCAAAGGAGTAAATATTGCTATTTCTGCATCTTTTTCCAAATATTTTGGCAAACTGCCGACGACATCAGCCAGCCCTCCGGCTTTTGAAAAAGGTGCCACTTCTGCTGCTGCAAATAATATCTTCATTTTTATCCCTCGCTCTCAACTTCTTCTATAGGATTAACCGACAAATCCGGTTCATCAGCACTTTCCATAGAAATATAATGATTTGGATCTGTATCAAAATCCATATTTATCTGATATTTTTGAGCCAAATATTGAGCATGCATCAAGCAAATTTCTGCTCTTTCATATTGTTCTTTAAACATCATTATTTTATACATATTATACTTGAACAACATTAAAATAACTTCACTTGCATTACTGTTTTTTTCCAATTGAATTAACGAATTACTTGCAATACCGAAGGACACATCAAATTTATTAAGCATAAGATGCAACTCACTCATAGCATACCAAGCGAGATATAAAACCGTTGTCATACCATTCTTGCTTGTTGTCCGAATTATATTATAAATTATATGCTCAGCTTTTTCCATTGAACCCGAATTCATATACGCAGAAGCTATCAATAAATCAGCAATTAATTCTAATTGATAAATTCTTGCATTCTTTGCTGCAATTTTAGCTTTATATACATATTCTGCAAAAGTATTATAATCGCTTTTTGAATATCTGTAAGCTTGAATCAAGTTTATCAATATCCATCCGAATTTATCATTTTCATCAATTTGAATATTAGGCTCTGCAACTTCATGATTTCTTAAAACTTCCTGCAAAGTCTCAAACATATCATAAGATAGGGGAATATCACTAAATGCTTCTCTTAAAATTTTAACGAAATCCTGTACATTTCCTATAAGCAATATAACATCTGCTAATGCAACATAGCCAGCTATTTCGACCAACAAATCTTTAAAAGCTTCGTCAGTAAAATAATCCGGTTTCAAATACTGAATTGTATCATTTGATACAACATTGAATACCCTAAATCCTACTTCCAAACAATCCTTTAATGCACCTACATTAAATAATATCTGCACATGCATTAATGACATTAAGAAAAAATACACATTGAAATTCGGATCTGAAGGATTTATTGATGACATAGGGAGCAGTGCCAAAACTTTGTGCATAAGTTCCAACGCATGGTTATAATCACCATTTGCAATTGCTCCATTTATCATTTTATTACACAGTCTTATTACTTTATCAGCATCGGATGTTTTTTCAATATGCTCCAATGTTGTTTCTGCGATATGAGAAGTCTCTGTCGGAACATACTCATACAAGTTTTCAGAAATATTTTCATATATTTGAGCCTTATAAGCTTCTATTTCTTCTAATTTCTCAGGATCAGGATCAACATCAAGTAATTTTAGTATTCTGTCGGCACAATTTACATATGCACTAAAATCACCCAAAGATAGATTTACCTCTGCCAATTCTTCCCATTCATGACGTTCTTTTTCTGTTTCGCCAAGCAGACTATACAAATATGCTTCTATCGGACTTGGCATTCCTTCTGTATCCATTGTTTTTTCAAACAATTCATTTGCAACTTCCTTCAAATATATAGGACTTATAGAAGTTAACAAATTTCTCCTCAATAAATTGTAATTCGGGAAATAAATGCAATTGTTGTACTCATATAAATACCCCATATCACTAAGTTTTTCTAACAATTTATCTGTATCTTTATAACCCAAACTATTTATAGTTCCCATGTCAATTCTTGTGCCCAAAAGAACTATAGAGGTTAAAAATTTCATAGCGTCAGCATCATCCTGAAGCAGATTCAATCTTCTTTCGACAAGTTTGTCTAAGCTTGAGGGAATAATTATCGTTTTAGGATTTACCATTTCTACAGTTTCGTCATCTGCACGATAAACTTCAGATTCAATCAAATATTGCAAAGCTATATCAATAAACAAACTGCTGCCGCAAGCGTATTTTGCAATTCTTTGAAAATAAAAATCGCCCATTATATTTTTATAATAAATTTTATTGTCTTCAATCATCTTTTCAAAAGACGTAGCTTTCAAAGCAATTTCTGTATAATATGGCTTCATCAACAAGAAATGACAATCCTTGTGCAAAGAAAAATCCTGATCATACGATATTAAGAAGCTTATATCCAACTGTTCAAAAGCTCCAAACAAATATTTCAAAACATCATATGAGCTTGAATCTATTTTTTCAAAATCTTCAATAAATATTAAAGTTTTTGGAATAACCTGCAATAGTGTCAAGAAAATATCAAAATAAACGTATCTTGTATCTTCATTATTTTCACCATTTCTTTTATTTAAAGTTACCAAATCCTTTATCAATCCATCAGGATCAACATTTGCAAACATCGAAAAATCATTTTGAGAAAATAACTTTTGAGATACTGTATACTCAAATATTGCAGAAACCAAATCCCTAAAGAATGAATACGGAGAATATTTCATCTCATCATAACAAGTTATTGATATTATATTATTAAACTGTCCTGTTTCTGCAGCAGCATTGAGCAATTTCAACGTATAAGGCTTATACATCTCCATTGTTTTGATAGCTACAATGCCCTTTGGAACAGCTTGGAACTTATTCATAACATGATAAATTACATCAATATTTTCTGTTCGAAGAAATTCACAGCGAATTTCATCAAAAGTTATAGTTTCAATATCATATATAGCATCAGGATCTTCACCATGTCTGTTAAGACTTTGAAGAGCCTCCCCGTCAAGCTTATCCTGTTCAATAAGCATATTTTGAACAAAGTTTGGAATATCTACTACATCTTCATCATCATCAACAGGAAATTCAACAGTTACCAAATCTTTTAAGTCAACCTCAGATATCATAACCATTTTGTCATCAACCATTATTGAATTTAATGGAGACACTTTATATTCACCGGATATAACATCAGAGACATCAGCATCCGACAATACCTGAAAAGTGCTTAATATCTTATCACCTTGCGACTTTGCATCTTGATTTAATAAACTAATATTATAACCTGAATCAGTGTTATTCGGATCATCATTTATACTGCGTTTTAAAAGAAAAACATTACATCTTACTGCAGCATTCTTCTTCTTTGTAAGCTTACAATTCATTGCAGTAATTCTGTTTATCAACTCAATAACGGTTTTTACTGCAGTCGAAGCAGAACCCTTAAATGTATAATCTCTTGTGCACCTTATCGCATACGTTCCGTTTATTACCTGGCGTCTGAGCCCGACAGATTTTACATAATCTGCAATAATTTTATCAACACTTACTTTGAATTTGTTATAAAGCTTTGCAGAACCTAATATATTCTTCATGTCAGACATATTAGGGAAATTGATTGTAATCATAACGAAATCATCAGAATTAGCCTCGTTCATTACGACGCTTTTCTCTGTAGGGAAACCGCAATTTCTGCACTTTTTAGCAAAAGTTTGGTTTACTTTTCCGCAATTATGACATTTTGAAACAATAACATACCCGCAAGACTTACAGGTATTTGTTGTATTAATAGTTTTACAAATTGGACAAGCAAGTTTTAGCACCTTTTTACAATTAGGGCACACCATTGCTTTATCATCAATTTCTAATCCGCACTTTGGACATTCCATAGGAAAATTATACCACGTTATCTTTATAAATCCAACTCATACGAAAAGAGGAATTTAGTTATATCTAATACCAGCTTTTTTCATTCTTTGGATACATTCTTTTATAGTATCAACATCTTTTGTCAATGCAACCCTGAAATATCCTTCACCGTATTTTCCGTAACCTCTGCCTGAAGGTACAACGACATGAGCTTCTTCAAGCATTTTTGTTACAAATTGTTCGGATGTCATTCCTTTTGGAACAGGAAGCCACAAATAGAATGTAGCTTTAGAGGGTTTAAGTTCCCAACCGAGTTCTCTAAAACCTTCTTCAGCGACATCTCTGCGTGCTTGGTACATCTTATTCAAATCATCTATATATTTGCTGTCAATGTCGAATGCAACAGATGCTGCATCTTGAATGGCTTTGAATGTTCCGGAGTCAATGTTATTTTTAATAGTTCCGAGAGCTTTGACAGCATCTGCATTACCGCATACAAATCCAACCCTCCAACCCGTCATATTATACGATTTTGAATGAGAATAAAATTCAATTGCAACATCTTTACCGCCTTCAACTTGCAATACAGAAGGAGCTTTATACCCATCAAACGTCATTTCTGAATATGCCATATCGGAACATAGCAAAATGTCATATTTTTTACAAAAATCAACAGCTTTTTTCCAAAAATCCAAATCCGCAACAGCACTTGTAGGGTTATTAGGATAATTTAAAAACATTAATTTTGATTTCTTAGCGACATCTTCAGGTATTTTATCAAAATCAGGCAAAAATCCATTCTCTTCCAATAACGGCATTTCAAATGGTGTACCACCGGCAAACACAGTGGCATTATGGTACACAGGATATCCCGGATCAGGAACTAATGTATAATCACCTTTGTCAACATATGCAAAGAAGATATGAGCA
>CACYCU010000206.1 GCA_902772945.1 uncultured bacterium
ACAATGGCATCTACATCGATACCTTTTGATAAACATAAATCGCGAGCTTCTTCAAGATTTTTGAAACCGTATTCAGGCAAAACTTTCTTTAGAGTTGCTTCGCGTCTGTCTTGTCCTTCAAATTTTACTGTCATTTTATTTTCCTTTTCTTTTGATTTTACTTCTATTTTTGAGGAATATATTCCTCACCCGAATTTAAATTTTATCCTCTTCTCAAAGGACGAGTGGAAATTTTTATTCTTTTCTCGGGTCAATTGTTTTAACAGCATCAGCAAATCTGCCGTATGTTCCGATATTTTTCTTGAATGCTTCGCCTGCATCTTCACCTTTTTTGATAGCATCCATAACTTTTCCAAGGTTAACAAATTTATATCCGATAACTTCGTTATTTTTATCCAAACCAAGTTCCAAAATGTAACCTTCAGTCAATTGAAGATATCTTACACCTTTTTGAGCTGTAGAGTGAATTGTACCGCACATTGAGCACAAACCTTTACCCAAGTCTTCGAGACCGGCACCAACAGGCAATCCGTTTTCTGAGAATGCTGATTGAGTTCTTCCGTAAACGATTTGTAAGAACAATTCTCTCATTGCAACGTTAATTGCGTCACAAACGAGGTCTGTATTCAATGCTTCCAAAATTGTTTTTCCGGGAAGGATTTCACCTGCCATAGCAGCAGAGTGTGTCATTCCTGAACAACCGATTGTTTCAACAAGTGCTTCTTGAATAATTCCGTTTTTAACGTTTAAAGTCAATTTGCAAGTTCCTTGTTGAGGTGCACAGCATCCGCAACCGTGTGTAAGACCGGAAATGTCTTTAATTTCTTTACATTTTGTCCATTCTCCTTCTTGAGGAATAGGAGCCGGTACACCTTTTACACCGCGTTTTACGCAGCACATTTCTTCTACTTCTTTTGTTACTTGTATACGATCCAACATTTTATTTACTCCCTTCGGTTCTATACAAGTATTATTGTACGTGCTGAAAAAGACCGGTCAAGTTAGAAAAAAATAAAGACGAATTTTTCGTCTTTATTTTGCATCGGTTTTATTTGGACTTTCATATTCAATGCCCATTTCTTTAAGTGTTCTTATAAAGTTTTGGGCGCATATCTTTTGAGCTTCCGGAGGAACTATCCTCAATATTTCAACTGTTTTGGAAATTATAGGATCTTTGTCATACCAGCGATTATTTGCATTAACAGGTTTGACCATTGCATAAAATTTGTCAATGGTTTCTTTAGAAACCTTTTCTTCAATTTTTTGTAAAAATATCTCTGCCTGAGCTCTTAATTCTGTTTGATAATTTTTTAAAAGCTCAATTACTTCTAATAATAGCGGATCGTGATCATACCAGCGTTTATAAGCAGGTGCCATTGAAGCCCTCCGTAATTTTAGGTTCAACAGGAGAAATTACATCTTCATTTTTTCTCTCTATTTTTCCTCCTAATAATCTTAGCTTATTTTCAAAATTTTCGTATCCTCTATCTATATGATGTAGATTTTCGATTGTAGAATTACCTTCAGCCATTAAAGCTGCAACTACCAATGATGCTCCGGCTCTCAAATCGCTTGCGGCAAGAGTTGTTCCTGTTAATTTTTTAACTCCTTTAATAATTGCATGATTTCTGTCTTGATGAATATCTGCCCCCATACGTATGAGTTCGGGAACCTGCATAAATCTGTTTTCATATAAACTTTCTGTAATAATTCCGACTCCATTAGCACAAGTCAAAAGTGTCATAGCCATAGATTGTAAATCTGTCGGAAAACCAGGATATGGCTGCGTTACAAAATTTATTGAATTAAGTCTGTTTTTGCAAGAAACTTCCAGCGAATTAGGTTCAATAAGTTTTATATTTGCACCCATTTTTAACAATTTGTCTGTAAAGAATGTTAAATGAGCAGGAAAAACCCCTTTAATAATAGCTTTACCTTTGGTTGCAATTATTGCGGACATAAATGTTCCTGCTTCAATTCTATCCGGAATTGTTGTGTATTCTATCGGATGAAGATTTTCTTGTTTAACGCCATTTATTACAATTTCTGAAGTACCTGCACCAATAACATCAGCACCCATAGTGTTCAAAAAGTTAGCAAGATCAACAATTTCAGGTTCTTGTGCCGCATTTTGGATTCTTGTTGAACCTTCTGCCAAAATTGATGCAAGCATCAAATTTTCTGTTGCGCCGACTGAAGGAATATCAAGATATATATCAGTTCCTATTAGTTTCGGAGCTTTTGCATGAACGTATCCGTTTTCGATTTTTATTTTAGCTCCCAGTGCTTCCAGTCCTTTTATATGAAAATCAACTCTGCGTTCTCCGATTGCACAACCGCCAGGGAGCGCAACAACAGCTTCTCGACATCTTGAAACAAGAGCTCCGAGTACAATAAATGATGCTCTCATTTTGCTGACGAGTTCGTATTTAGCAGTAATGCTTGTCAAATCAGTTGCATCAATGGTTACAGATTTTTCATTTTTATCATATGTTGTTTTAGCACCTAGTTGTGCAATTACACTAAGCATTATTTCAACGTCCGTTAAATCAGGAACGTTGTATATCTTAGTTTCACCTTTTGCCAATATTGCGGCAGCCATCAATTTTAATACTGAATTTTTTGCTCCGCCTATTGAAACTTCACCTCTTAAGGGGGTACCGCCTTTTATATAATATTTTTCTGTCAATTTCTTACACCTATATTATTTATAATAATACAACTATGTCCATATGGTGTAAATAAGTTAAAATATGTAAACTAATTTTGAACATAAATAAATATTAAAAAATAATAAATTTTTTTTGTTTATTCTAATAAATAAAATATAATTTATTATAGAAAGAGGTAAATTATGGGAAACAAACATAGTAATAATCCGTTCAAAAATCCTGAAAGCATTGAAGATGCTGCAGAAGATATAAAAGAAGAAGAAAACGTTGAAGAAAAAACAGAAGAAAATAATGAACTTCAACAAAAATTTGATGAACTTAATCAGCAATATATAAGGTTAGCGGCTGATTTTGAAAATTACAGAAAACGTCAAGAGCATGAAAGGGAAGAACTTTTAAAATTCGGTACGGAAAATGCTTTGAGAAAGCTTTTAGAAGTTTTGGACAATTTTGAACGTGCACGAAAAGCGTTAGAAAATATTGATGATTGTGCAAAAGTAAAAGAAAGTTTTGACTTGGTTCATAAACAAGTTGTTGAAACTTTGAAAAAAATCGGTTTGGAAGAAATAGAAACTACAGGACAAGAATTTGATCCAAACTTTCATGAAGCTGTTATGCAAACTCCAACCTCTGAACAACCTGAGCACACAATAGTTAGTGAGCTTCAAAAGGGCTACAAATATGGTGATAAAGTTTTGAGAGCTTCACTTGTGAATGTTGCTACTGCCGAATAAATTTTTTCATGGTAATATTATATTAAGGATACAAAAAGTATGACAGATTACTATGAAATATTAGGGGTATCAAAAGATGCCTCAAAAGATGAAATAAAATCAGCCTTTAGAAAAAAAGCCCGTCAGCTTCACCCGGATGTTAATAAAGAACCGGATGCGGAAGAAAAGTTTAAAGAGCTTGGAAAAGCTTATGAAACTTTGATGGATGATAACAAACGTTCAACATATGATACTTATGGTGAAGATGGTCTTAAAAATGCAGGATTTGATACGGGCGGTCCGTTTGCCGGCGGTTTTGGTGATTTGAATGATATATTTAATTCATTCTTTGGCTCAATGGGTGGTTTTGGATTTGGCGGAAGACCTGATCCGAATGCTCCGATTGAGGGTGATGATTTAAGATTAGATATAGAAATTAATTTTGAAGAAGCTGTATTTGGCATTGAAAAAGAAATTAAGTTTGATCATCTTGAACTTTGTCCTGAATGTTCGGGAACAGGTGCTCAAAAAGGTTCGTCTCCGGTTGTATGTCCGACATGTCATGGAACAGGTCAGGTTCAACAGGTTATGAGAACACCTTTGGGTTCTATTTCTCAAATTGTAACTTGCCCCGATTGCAGAGGAAAAGGGAAGAAAATTGCAAATCCTTGCAAAGCTTGTTCCGGTCATGGAAAAATTGAAAAAGAAAAGAAAGTTAAAATTAAAATTCCTGCAGGTGTAGATAATATGTCGAAAATTCGTGTTTCTCATGAGGGTGATGCAGGAACAAACGGTGGACCGGCAGGTGATTTATATGTAGTTTTGCATGTAAAACAATCTGATTATTTTAAAAGAGAAGGTAATGATGTTTATACAAGGCTTGATATAACTCCATCTCAGGCTGCACTTGGTGATGAAGTTATTGTAAAAACATTAGATGGTGAACAAAAAATAACTGTTCAGGCAGGTATTCAAACAGGTAATTCAATAAAAATAAGAAATGCCGGTGTTCCGTATATTTCCAGACCTTCTCAAAGAGGAGATCATATTGTTATTGTTGCCGTTAAAACACCGACAAAATTGTCGGAAGAAGAACGCAATTTATACAAACGTTTGTATGAAATTCAAAATAATGCAAAACAACCATCTTCTATTATGGATAAAGTTAAAGGAGTGTTTAATGGTGTCTAAATTTAATAACGGAAGACTTATAAAGAGTCTGTTACTATCATTAACATTATTTATGTCACTACCTGCAATTGCAGAAAAAATACCTGAAAATGTACAGAAATTTGTTGAAGCAAATTTTCCGAAAACAAATTTTAGATTTGACGGAGTAGTAATTTTACCTGATAACACAATGTATTTACCGCTTTTTCCTGCAAAAACAGACAATGGTGAGGAATTGACCATTAAACAAACTTATCCTGCTAATAAAACAATGAGCAGCAAGCCAAATGTTATTGTTTTGAGTAATGATTTTGCACTATTAAAGGTTTTAACAAATACAAAGGGACAAAAAACAGTATATACTATGGCAAATCCGCCGATAGAACTGAGAACGGGGATGCTGCCTCAGGATATGCTTGTCCCAAATAACTTTGTAATTCCGGAAAATCTTAAATCAATTGCAGGTAACCTTATTGTGGATACGACGTCATACTCAGGCATAAGAGTAGAAACTACAAAACCTGTTGTAACCAAATTATCAGGTTCTACATTAAACACTCTATCTCAGATACCGGCTCTAAAAAACAAGAATTTTTATGCTTCTTCTCCATATTCTAAAAATATTCAAGTGTTGAATTTAGGTGCAAAAACTCCGGAATATTCTTTGAAACAGAATAATGTACCGATTTCTATGAAAACATATAACGATGAATTTTTGCTTGTTACATCGTATGAAAAACCTTCTGTAGATATAATTTCGCTCGCTGATGATCAAATTATAAAACAAATTTATACAAATACTCAGCCTGATGAAATTCTAATAGATAATAATAAAAAACTTGCGTATATTTCAAGTTCAATTGATTCCAGTATATATGTTTTGAATTTGGAAACGATGAACTTGTGTAAACAAATAAAGATAACAGGCATGTGTGAAAAACTGACATTATCTGATGATGGAACAAAACTATTTTATTATGATAAAAAAACAAGAGATATTTGGTCAGTAGAACTTGATAATAATTATCTTCTAAAAGAGATAGGCAAATTCCCGAATGTTTCAAAAATTGCGTATACAAATAATAAAATATATATAACAAGTCGTACAAAAAACAGAGTTGCAATAATTGATTATGATACAATAGGCTTGATTGCTGAATTTGATATATGCGAAAAACCTATTGATATGATTGCATACAAAAATAAAATATATATATTAGGCGCAGAAGATAATTCAATTCAGATTATAAATTCTGATACTGATGAAGTTACTGATTCTATATATTTGAATACAAACGGATTTTCCACAAAAATATCTCATATTGAAGGTACAAATATTGCCTTAATAACAGATACAAAATCCGCTTTGTATACAATATTTGATCTTGATGCAAAAAAAGCCGTAAATTTTGTACCGATAGATATACCTGCAAATTCGATTGTTGTTACGGAAAAAGTTAAAAAACACTAATGAGCGACAGATTATTTAAAAATTTTGATAAACAAACACAACAAGTACTGTTAGAGCTGGAAAAAACACAGAAACAATTTTGGAATATTTCCAGAGTTACTGCTGAATTTTTGTATTCATTGATAAAAGCTCAAGAAGCTCAAAATGTTCTTGAAGTAGGTACTTCAAACGGATATTCAGGAATTTGGCTTGGTAAAGCCGTAAAAGAAACCGGAGGCCATTTAACCACAATTGAGTTTTATGACAAACGTCTTGATATTGCAAAAGAGAATTTTAAGCTCTGCGGTGTATCTGATGTGATAACAACATTGCAAGGATCTGCACTGATGCATTTGGAATATTTGCCTGAAGATTTTGAGATTGATTTTGCTTTTATTGATGCAAACAAGTCAGAATATATTAAATATTTTAATTTGATAGACAAGCATATGAAAAAAGGCGGAATTATAGCTTGTGATAATGTTTTATCGCACGAAGCAAAATGTAAACCATATATAGATGCAATAAATTCAAATCCAAATTACGAAAATGTTGTTTTATCTTTGCCTGCAGGACTTTCTTTAGGAAGAAAGATAAATTCTGTGTTATAATATTTTTATGAAAATTCTTGGTATTGATCCCGGCATGGCTATAGTTGGTTATTCCGTTATTGAATATAACGGAGAAGCTCCTGTGCTTTTGTATTCTGGTTCTATACAAACAGACAAAAATAAAAAAGAATCTGCAAGGTTACTAGAAATTTTTGAAGATATGAATACAATTGTCGAAGAATACAAACCTGATGTTGCGGCAATAGAAAAATTATTCTTTTTTAGAAATCAAACAACAGTTATGCCTGTTGCTCATGCAAGGGGTGTTATTTTAACTGTTTTGGAAAAATTTAAAGTTCCTATATTTGAATATACTCCAATGGAGGTTAAACAAGTTTTGACAGGATATGGAAGGGCGGATAAAAAAGAAGTAGAACAGATGGTAAAGATTTCTTTGGGTGTCGAGAAGCTTCCAAAACTTGATGATACTATAGATTCAATTGCAATAGCTATTTGTCATACAAGAAATGTTTGAAAAGTATAAAAAAATATGCTATCCTAAGTTTATGAATATAGATTACATATTATTAAAACAAATTTCTGTTTTGAGCGCGTTTTTTGGGGCGGTAATTGGTTTTATTACCTTGATTCCGTATGTAGGAACATTGTCGTTTATATTTTTAATATGTTTTATTGCACCTTTGGTAATTTGGTTGTTAATAAAGTATAATTGTATGTCAATGAATTCAATAAAAGATGGCATAATAACAGGAGCTATAGCAGGTTTTGTGGCGTATATGGCTTTTTCGGTCGTTTATATTCCAATATCTGTAGTGTTAATAAAACTATTACATTTTTCTGCGAATTATGGAATAGGTATAATGCTGAATAATGCCGGATTTTTCATATTGACCGTTGTGTCTTTATTTTTGGGTGTTGTAGGTGCAACAGTTAATGCATTTACCGGATTCTTATCGTTTTATGTTATCGATTTTCTTAAATCTGTAAAAAAATAATTAATTTGCTATTAGCCATATTTAGTATATTATAAAAGAGAGGTAAGTATGGCAGAATTTCATTCAAAAATAAAAACTATAGAGTGGGTAGATAATTATTCAAAAATGGTTGATCAAACGTTGCTTCCCGAACGTTTTGAATATGTAAATATTAAAACCGGTCAGGAAATGTTTGATGCTATTAAAACTATGATAGTCAGAGGTGCACCCGCAATTGGTGTTGCAGGTGCACATGGGGTTGTTCTTTATGCACAAGAACTTGAAAAAGAAAATTTAAACCGTGATGAATTTGTAAAAAAACTTTTACAGAAAGCTGATTATATAGCAACATCTCGTCCTACTGCCGTAAATTTAATGTGGGCTGTCAAAAAACAAAAAGAAGTTATAACGAATTCAAAATCTGATATTAAAGGAATTGTTCAAGAATTAAAACAAAACGGTATAAAACTTGAAAATGAAGATATTGAAATAAATAAAAAAATAGGGGATTACGGTGCTCAAGTTGTTCCAAAAGGGGCAACGATTCTTACTCACTGCAATGCAGGTGCGCTTGCGACCGTCGGATACGGGACAGCACTTGGTGTTGTTCGCTCAGCTTTCGCAAATGATCCGACAATAAAAGTTTTTGCAGATGAAACACGCCCCCGTCAGCAAGGTGCAAGGATTACGACACTTGAGCTCACAATGGACGGTATTCCGACTACATTGATTACAGACGGAATGTGTTCATATTTTATGAAAAAGGGTATGATAAATATGGTAGTCGTCGGCGCTGACAGAATTGCAGCAAATGGTGATGCCGCAAACAAAATAGGAACTTATACAGTTGCAATAGCTGCAAAATATCACAATGTTCCTTTTTATGTTGCAGCTCCCTTGTCAACAATTGATACAAGTATAAGTTCAGGTGAAGACATTGTAATAGAAGAACGCTCAAGAGAGGAAGTTACACATATAAACGGGAAAATAATATGCGCGCCTGATGTAAATATTATAAATCCCGGCTTTGATGTCACTCCTCATGAACTTATAACCGGAATTATTACAGAAAAAGGTATTTTAAGACCGGATTATAAAAAATCTATAGCGGAAGTAAAAGCTTAGAATTGACAAAAATATATAATGCCAAATAATACAAATAAAGCGTTTTTGTAATAAAAATCGGAATAAGCATATGGGGGACATTATGAAAAAAGGCTTTACACTTGCAGAAGTTTTGATAACTCTTGGGATTGTTGGAGTTATTGCCGCAATTACTATTCCGAGTTTGATAACCGAATATAAAGCTATGGTA
>CACYCU010000207.1 GCA_902772945.1 uncultured bacterium
ACTATTATACAATATTTTTGGAAGAAAAGAAAATTATTTATAAAACTCCAGGAGAAATTATGAATTATAAGAAATTGTTGATATCATCTATTGTCGTTATGGCTGCCCTATCAGCGAATGTAAATGCAAAAGAATTACAGGCTCAAGTTGCGGAAGTTAAATATACCGCTAATACCGGTGATATTTATACTGAGCAAAAACCCGCAGTTATTAAATCAATATCTCAACCATATCCTGAAATTTCAAGATTGATTGAGTACAATCGCTACGAAGAAGCAGATGCGAAATTAAAAGAATTATTAAATCAAAATCCAAAAGATGCAAACTTGATTGCATTAAAAGCTGTTTCTCAAGCAAAACAACATCAACTGGAACCGGCTCAATTTGAATTGGATAAATTGATGAAAAGCGCACCAAACAATCCTTTGGTACACTATGCTCAAGGTTATGTGTTTATACAACGTCAAACAGCATCAGACGTTGATTATATCAAAACAACAAGAGGCTTGATTAATGGTGCGATAAAAGAATTTGTTGCAGCAGTTAATTTAGATAAAAATTTCTATCAAGCATACAATATGATGGGTCTTGCAACATTAAAATTAGGCAACAAGCAAGATGCAATGGATTTATTCCAAACAGCATTAAAAATTAACCCGACATTTGCAAATGCATACGATAATGTTGGTATTGTTGAAATGATGAACGGTAATTTGGATGCTGCAGAAGATAATTTTATGAAAGCAATGAAATACAATACTCATAACCCAACAGCTTGGTATCATATGTGTCAAGTTGAAACAAGAAGAGGAAATTATTCCAAAGCTCTTACTTGGGTTAACCACTCATTGCACGTAAATCCAAATTCATCTCCTGCATTGACTTTGCAAGGTGAATTATATTTGAAACAAGGTAACCAAGCAGCTGCTATAAATTCGTTCAAAAAAGCTCAAAAAGTTAAACCGGAAAATATCAGACCTTATTTGAACTTGGCTACTGTTTACGAAAACAGAGCAGATGAAGAATTTGCAATTGAACAATTGAAAACAGCTCTTGCTATTACTCCAAACATTATGGAAGGTAATAAAAGAATTGCTGATATGTCATTACATATTAGAAAATATGACCAAGCACTTGATTATTATTCAAAATTAGTTGGTGATGAAAAATATAATGATGACGGTATTATCGGTCTTGCAAATACATATTATGAAATGTCAAAAGACCGTGGTGAAAATAACAAAATCACAACAAATCAGGAAGTTTACTTAGCATATGACTATATTAACAAAGCTATTGAAAAATGTCCTGAAGATTTGAAACTTCACTTAGCAAAATTAAAATTAGCAAGATTAATTCACCAAGATCCAATTTCAGAAGAAAGCTTGAACTACATTGTTCAATCTGCCGGAAATAACTTGATGGATAATATACTTAAAGGTGAAGCATATTTGGCTTTAGGTAGAGAAAAAGATGCAGTATATGCGTTTGAAAATGCTGTTAACTTCTCTGATTCATTAAATGACGATTTGTATTTGGGTGAAATTCTTGTTCACAATAAACAATTCAGAACAGCAAGAACAGCTTTACAAAAAGCTTTGACTGTAGATCCAGACAATATAATTGCTAAAAATGGTATTGAATACATAAATCTTTGTGAAATTAAATCAAACGAATTCTTTGACATAGCTCAAAGACAATACCAAGAAAATAACTATGCTTCAGCAATCGAATACTGTAACCATGCGATAGACTTCTATCACAACAGTCCTCAAATTGCTAAGCTTAAAGCAATGTCTTATGAAAAAGAATTGAATTACAGAGGTGCAGTAAAATACTATCAACAGTATTTGGCTATGAATCCGGATGCTTCTGATAGAGCTGCAATCGAAAGTAAAATTCAACAATACGCACCGAAATCTAACTAGTGGATTTGCAAACGGATTAAATAAAAAAACAGATTTAATAGCATAAAATGTTGAAAGATTCTGTTAAGCAAATTCAAACAACAATAAAATGAAAAAATTCGATATTCGAAAAACATTTGAAATATTTCTGAGAGAGCCCATCAGTGTTTTAACTGAGGGGCTGTTTCAGCTTGTGAATATTGAAAATAATATATTTAGTCAAAAGCCTTATGTTGGTATAGATTTTGTTAATAAAAAAACACAGATTACGGTTGTAAATAACGAAAAAATGTATAATCTTTTTCAGACGGTTTTGTTTAAACGTCGTTTAAAAGAACAAAAAGAAAAAGTTGCTAATAAATAATTTAAAAAATCTGCCGGACTATTAATTAAGCTCGGCAGATTTTTTTATTTTTTAACACTTTTATCAGCGAGTTCGCTATCCAATCTCAAGAAAACAGGTTTGATATCTTCTTTTGATATTAATTTGCCTGTTTTTATCATATCAGCTTTCAAATCATCCAATTTTGTATTTAAATCAAATGATAATTGAGATGCCATAGCTTTTGCAATATTTGGACAATACGGATAAATTAATGAAGAAATAATACACATAATATCCAAGACGTTTGTCAAAACCTGTCCGCATTCTGTCATTTTTTCTTCTTTAGCTAATGTCCAAGGAGCATTATCTTGAACATATTTGTTTGTCGCATCAACAAGTTGAATAATTTCTTGTCCGGCTTCTGCGATTTCAAAGTTATCAAAATGATTTTTAACAATTTGTACAGTTGCTAAAGCTTTTTTTGCCAATGGATTTTCAGCTTTAAATTCAACTTTTACTTCACCGTCAAAATATTTGACAAGCATTGATAAAGTTCTGTTCAAAAGATTTCCCATGCTGTTTGCAAGGTGGGCATTAACCTTTTCTTTAAAATC
>CACYCU010000208.1 GCA_902772945.1 uncultured bacterium
AAGCAATGCTGATGGCTAAAAATGGTGTTGACGGGGTTTATACAGATGATCCTAAAACTAACCCAAATGCTAAAAAATTAGAAAAAATCAAATATGATGATATTATAATAAATGGTTTGAAAGTTATGGATACATCTGCTTGCACTCTCTGCAAACAAAATAACATTCCTATAATTGTTTTTGACTTTGAAGCAAAAGACGGAATTACTAACATACTTAATGGAAAAGAAATCGGAACATACATAAATTAGGAGAAAAATATGAGCGAAGCATTAGACGAATTGTTTTTATTCGGCGAAGAAAAAATGGAAAAAGCTGTTAATCAGCTTCATAAGGAATTTGGCTCAATCCGTTCTGGAAGAGCTAACCCAATGATTTTAGACAAAGTTGTTGTAGAATATTATGGTGCTCCAACACCTTTGAGACAAATGTCTCAAGTAACAGTTCAAGACGGAACGACTCTTGTAATAACTCCGTATGACAAAACTATACTTAAAGAAATTGAAAAAGCTATTATTAAAGCTGAAATCGGAATAGCACCAAATAGTGACGGAATTTGTATAAGACTTGCATTTCCGCCTTTAACAGAAGAAAGAAGACGTGAAACAGCAAAAGAAGTAAAAAAACTCGGAGAAGATTCTAAAGTTGCGATAAGAAATATTCGTCGTGATATGACAGATAGTTTGAAAAAAATAGAAAAAGATGAAAATTTACCAGAAGATTCTGTAAAGGATAATCAAGATAAAATTCAAAAATTGACTGATAAATATACAGGAATTATTGATAAATCAGTAGCAGATAAAGAAAAAGAGGTAATGACCGTATAATGGATGAAGTAAAAGGCTTGAATAAAAACGCAACAAGGATGCTGACAGGCTTTATTTTTGGAACTATTGCAATGGGATGCATAATACTCGGAGGAATATATCTTCTGGTTTTGCTTTCAATAATAATATTTTCTGCTTCTAAAGAATATGTAAAAATACTAGAGCATAAAGGTTTTTATCCAAGTCTTAAGATCATCTATATATCAGAAATTATACTTGCTTTAATAATGTTTTTTGACAGAAAAGAATACGTTGCAACAGCACTTGTTTTATGCTCATTTGCAGCATTTATGTGGGTATTATTCAGAGGCAGACAACCTTATATTGCAAATGTAGCAACGACAATTCTCGGATTTGTATATTGCGGTTATTTTCCTTACCATTTACTACTGTTGAGAGATATCTCATCACCAACATTTAATGACGGGCTTGGTTTTGTAGTCATGATGTTTATAGCAATCCTTCTAACCGATGTAGGCTGCTACTATGCTGGTACAAAATTCGGTAAACACAAGCTTGCACCGGTTATCAGTCCTAACAAAACTATCGAAGGTTCAGTTGGCGGAATGATTTGTGCAATAATTGGAGTAATTATTATTGGTGCATTTATTCCTAACGTAAGCTGGTGGATGTCAATATCAGTAGCTATTGTATGCACAGTATTTGCACAAATAGGAGATCTCTGTGAATCGCTGATTAAACGCGATGCCGGCGTAAAAGATTCCGGAGATTCTTTACCGGGACATGGCGGATTCTTAGACAGATGTGACAGCTATATATTTACAATCCCTGTTATGTATTATTTTTCTAAATATTTTATATTTTCTAACGATATAATAAATTACATACAAGGATTGTTTTAAATGAAAGAATTAGAAAAAATATATGGCATAAATATTAGTAATTCTGATTTATTTAAAATTGCACTGACCCATCCTTCTTACACAAAAGAAAATAATTTACCGTACGAGCAGAATTATGAACGCTTAGAATTCTTAGGGGATGCCGTTTTAAAGCTTTTGGCTTCAGATATTTTATATGAAAAATATCCCCAATACACCGAAGGACAATTATCAAAAATTAGATCGATAGTTGTTTCCGATAATACACTTTCAAAGATAGCTCATGAAATCGGATTATGTGATTTGATAATTTTATCTCCGCATGAAGCTAAGCAAGGATATTCCAATATTGAATCTGTATGCGCTTGCGCATTTGAAGCTATTTTAGGAGCCTTTTATCTTGATGAAAAACAATCTGAAATAAAACAGTTCTTAAAAAATGCTCTTTTACCTTATATTGAAGAAGTTAATTCTAACTTCGAAAAATATAATGCCAAAGCCATTTTGCAAGAATATACGCAAGGAATTAATAAAAAAACTCCTGTATATAAAATACTGGAAGAAACAGGTCCTGCACATAAAAAAACTTTTAAAATTTCTGTTTATTTTAACGATGAACAAATCGCAACAGGCATCGGCAAAAGTAAAAAAGATGCTGAACAACACGCAGCCTATGAAGCATGTAAGATATTGGGAGTAATATAATGACTATAATTTCACCATCAATTTTATCCGCAGACTTTGCTAATCTTGAAAAAGATATTAAACGTGTTGAAAACAACGCAGATTGGCTTCATATTGACGTTATGGACGGACATTTTGTGCC
>CACYCU010000209.1 GCA_902772945.1 uncultured bacterium
GAACTTGGCAACTTTGATGTCCTTTACAAAAAAGGAATGTCATTCTCATCAGAAAAAGTTTTGTCATTGGTAAAAGAAACAATGGATATGCTTGGTGATATGAGAACATTCTTCTCAGTTACTATTCCGGGTGAACTTTCTATTTCTGAACAAATTGAATTAGCAAGAAAATTGGAAACTATGGGTATTGATTTGATTCAAACAGAAGGTCATTATTCATCAGATCATACATCAGACGGTGTTAGAGGTTTGATGGAAAGATCAGAATTAACAATTTCTAATACAATTGAATTGTCAAGAAATATTGATCTTCCGATTATGACAGCAACAGCTATTAATCCTACAACAGCTCCGTTTGCATTTGCAGCCGGTGCATCTGCTATTGGTTGCGGATCTTGCATTAACAAAATGGATTCAACATTGTCAATGATGGCTACAGCAAGAAGCTTGGTTGAAATCGCTTCAAGAAATGCAACTAAAGTTGTTGAATTGGTTTAACAAATAAGCTTGAAAAGACCCCGAAAGGGGTCTTTTTTTTAGATAATTAATCTAAATAGGAGAATATATGAAAAGGAATAAAGCTTTTACATTGGCAGAAGTCTTGATTACATTGGGGATTATCGGAGTTGTTGCGGCTTTGACTATACCGACGTTAGTAAATCAATATAAAAAACAAGTTTATTATACTCAGTTTAGAAAAGCAGCAAGTCAATTGGAACAAGCTTTAAAAATGTATCAAATTGACCATGGGTGTGATGGTAATGTCTCAGCATGTGGAACAATTGAATATAATGATGTTAATTATTATGTTGAATTAATTGCAATTCCAAATTTTGTAGAAGATTTGTCCAGTTATTTTAATGGTTCAATTTTAATTGATAATGAAAATTATGAAAATATTTGCAGTTATGAAAAAATACCAGTAAAGGGTAGTGGTAACTATAATTCATACTGTTATGATGATTTAGGTGTAGCAAATGGAGCTTTTGCTTTTAAAACAAAAGATGGTATGTTATATAACTTTGGTACTGACGAAAGTTATGGCTACGGGTCTATTGTTGATATAAATGGTCCGGAAAAAGGACCAAATGAAATAGGAAGAGATATATTTATTTTTTATCTAAAATATTTTTCTGATAATCCAAGTACATATTCAGGTATTGTATGGGGTGGTAATCCTAATTATGATAATCTTCCCTGCTTAAGTGATGTTAATGAACGTTATGGATGTGCAAACAAACTATTAACTGAAGGCAAGATGAATTATTGACCAAGCCTTTTAAATTTGCTATAATGCCTAATAAGAAAGGAGAAGCTTTATGGCTTTATGGCAGCTTTATGTAATTGTGGGTATTGCATGTATAATTCTTGAAATGGTCGCACCCTCAATGTTTTTTTTGAATTTATCTTTTGCCGGATTTTTAACGGCTATTATTGCAATGTATGTTAAGGGGTGGGTTGCTCTTGCATTGATATTTGTCGGTTTGTCCATTTTATCAATACTTTTTTTACGTCCTTTGTTGTTAAAGAGCAGACAAGATAAAGCCCAAACCGGTATGGAAGGTAAATATATAGGAAAAGTTGTAAAGGTAAAAGAACCTGTCAGCAAGTCAGCAGGTGCAATTACAATTTATGATGAAAGATGGGAAGCAAGATGTGAAGGAGAGGAAACAATTCCCGAAGGAGCTGATGTAAAAATTACAAAATATGAAAGTTTGGTACTAACGGTAGAAAGGATATAAATATGGGTTTAGTAATATTAATTTTATTAGTTGCATTATTAATTTATATTTTTAAAGGTATAATTATTGTTCAACAACAGCAAGAAGTTATCATTGAAAGATTGGGACGTTTTGAAGGTAAAAAGTTAGGTGCAGGTCTTAACTTTATATTTCCTATCTTAGAAGCACCACGCGGCATTTTGACAAAGGTTCAACAAAAAGGTCTGGATGGCAGAAGCTATTATTACCTAAAACAAGTTGACAGAATCGACTTGAGAGAACAAATGTATGATTTTCCTCGACAAAATGTAATTACAAAAGATAACGTTTCTATTACTATTAATGCTTTGATTTATTTTCAAATCGTTGATTCAAAGAGTGCAGTATACGAAATTGCAAACTTGCCTGAAGCTATTGAAAAGTTAACTCAAACAACATTAAGAAACTTGGTTGGTCAAATGGATTTGCAAGAAACATTGACTTCAAGAAGTAAGATTAATAACGAACTCAGAACAACCCTTGATGAAGCAACAAATAAATGGGGCGTTAAGGTAAACCGTGTTGAAATTCAAGATATTTTCCCGCCTGCTGATATTCAGGCATCAATGGACAAATTGATGAAAGCTGACAGAGACAAACAAGCACGTATTACAGAGGCAGAAGGTCTTAAAGAAGCTGCGATTAAAAATGCAGAAGGTGAAAGAGAAGCAGCAATCAGAACTGCAGAAGGTGCAAAACAAGCAGAAATTCTGAGAGCTGAAGGTGTTGCTCAAGCAAGAATTATTGAAGCTGACGCTGAAAAAGAAGCTATCCAAAGAATCATTAATGCATTAGCTGATAAGGGTCAACCGGACAGATATTTGATAGCAATGAAATATTTGGAGACTATGACTGCTATTACAAGCGGTGAAAATAACAAAGTTGTTTATATGCCATATGAAGCTACAGGTATCTTATCTTCTGTAGATGGTATAAAACAAATGTTTGATAAAAAATAAATGTACGAGCGAGAATATCTCGCTCGTTTAATTTAGAAATATGAAAGATATTTATATATTAATTCCGGCTTATAATCCGGATGAGAGATTAGAAGTTCTGATTGAAGAATTAGGGAAGTATATTTCAAGAGAACAAATAATAGTTGTAAATGACGGCAGTATTAATGGATTTGATTTTTCAAAGTTAAATGTAAAAGTAGTTTGTCATTCTGTTAATATGGGAAAAGGCGAAGCATTAAAAAGCGGCTTTGCATTTATAACAGAAAATTTTTTATCTTGCAAGGGAATTGTTACTGCAGATTGTGATATGCAGCATTTGCCAGAAGATATTATAAAAATATGTCAAAATTTAGATGAAAACCCTCAAAATTTATATTTGGGAAGCCGTTTTACCACAAAAAATAATGTTCCTATAAAAAGTAAAATAGGGAATAATTTGATTTCTTTTATAATGAAATATTTTTTTAAAATATCTTTAAAAGATACTCAAACCGGTTTGAGAGGTATTCCGTATGATTTTGTAAGAGAGTTGTTGAAATTGAAGCATAGTGATTTTTCTTATGAAACCGCAATGATATTGTTGGCTTTGAAATTAAAGTATAAAATTGTAGAAGTGCATATTAATACAATATATATAGATGGAAATATAGGAACTCATTTTAAGCCGTTTAAGGATTCTTTCAAGATATTTAAAAGTCTAATAAAGGGTGTAAAGTGAGAATAAAATCAGTTGAGGTTATTTTTATAATTTTTGCTTTTGTTTTTGGGTTAATTATTATGTTTTTAACTCCAAAATTTGGAGTATCTGATGAACCAACTCATTTTGTAAGAGCACAAGAAGTTTCAGGTGGTGTTTTATACAACAAGCTTCCTCAAAATTTGACTATGAAAGAGATAAACAACTTAAAAATCTTTCATGGTGCAAGCGGTTATTCGCCTATAATGTATGCTTTTTCCGGTATGAGTTTAAAGTTAACAAAGAATTTTGGTGAAAATGTTCAATTTTATACCGGCAGATTTGTAAATTTGCTAGTCTGGATAATTTTAATTGCTTTTGCAATACATATAACTCCGGTATTTAAGTGGGCATTTTTTCTTTGTGCTTTGTTTCCAATGAGTATATATGAGGGAATGTCGTATTCTGCAGATTCATTCAGTAATGCTTTTGCGTTTTTGTATTTTGCATATCTTTTTAAACTAATTTATGGGGATAGGGTGTTTTCATATAAAAGAGATTTGCCGGTCCTTATAATGATGAGTCTTATTGGAGCGTTGTGCAAGGGGCTGGTTGTTCAATC
>CACYCU010000210.1 GCA_902772945.1 uncultured bacterium
GGGCTGTATTTCAAAAGCTGACGGAATCGCAGACGCAAAGCGTTTTCTTGAAATAATCAAGGGCAAAACTTTTGAATATCCCGTGTATATTGACCTCGAAGCAACAAGCCCTTCAAACAAAAATGGTGCAACAGAGGCTTGTATCGGTTTCTGCGAAACTATGGAAAACGCTGGATATTACTGCGGTATCTATGCATCTGATGTTTCAGGATTCAACGACAGACTTGATTTATCCAGACTTTCAAAATTTGATAAATGGGTAGCCCGTTACGGCAGTAAGCCTGTTGTTGTCAAATCTTATGGCATATGGCAAAAGTCGGATTCGGGCAGAATTTCAGGCATAAACGGAAATGTTGACCTCGATGAAGCCTATATGGATTATCCGACTATAATCAAAAACGCAGGGCTGAACGGCTTTAAAAAGCCTGAAAATCCTGCTCCTGCTCCCATTCAGGAAAAGCCTGCTCCTAAGACTGGCGAACTCTCACTGAATGGCAAAAATTATAAAATAACTCTTGAAGAAATTTAAGAAAATATAATTGATTAAATCACAATCCCCTTGCTGAATTACTCAGAAAGGGGATTTTTCATGCATTAAAAGTCTCTTACATCATTTGCATAACTGAAAGGAATGATTTCTCGGTCCTCAGTTTTGATGTATGCTGTTTCTTCATGCATATATTTAGCTATTTGCTTACCTGAATAGTTTCTAAATTTTTTGCATACTTTCAGAATAATGTTTTTTTCTTTTTCTGAAAGCAATGAAAAGTCACATTCTTTTGGATAAACAGTATATGTCGGGTAGTCAAAATCATTGCTGTAGTTTTCTCTGACATCAATACCGCTCAATTCCATTAATGCACTGTGTCCCAATGGAAGCGCACCCATATCCTTATGTTCATAAACAAGACCGGTTATTGATACATTTTTTTCTTTATAAGACATGACATCGCTATACCAAAGCAATTTCATCAGCAATACCTTATTCAAAACCGAAAAATTGAAAGCAACAAAATTTACGACCTGCTCCAATTTATCAATGTTTAAAAGCGTATAGCCGTTTTCGATTGTGGGTTCTGAATATTTTGCATAGTAATTCTCAAGATTTCTGCGTTTTATCAGTGCATTGTCATGTTCTTCTATTACGTCTACAATGTGATTTCTTATAAGATTATAATTATATTCTTCAAATTGATTTTTATTTTTATCAAGTAATTTAAGAAGTTCTATGGGATTTTCTGAAACGATGCGCAGTATATTGTCATGAGTCTCATCTTGTATGGATTTTGATTCATATCTTGAAATAGTTGCCTCACCAAAGTCCAAAATTTTTGACAATTCTACCTGAGAAAGATTATACTTTTTCCTTAATGTTACTATTTCATCTGAAGTCATTAAACCTTTCATTTTACGATAAGCATTCCGGGCTTTCATAAGATTCTGATTCATTACTTCAGAAGGGACATAATACGCCTCATCTTCATCACAATTGCAGCAGTAATATACTGTTTCCTCATACTCTACTGGTTCATCTTTAATATATGTTAAAGTTTTTTCTTTAATAATATCTACGGAATGTTGCTTTCCGCACATCTCACATTTCATTATTTTTTCCATAACACGCCCTCCTTTTTCATTGTGAATACGGAAAGTTGCATACTTCATGTTCTGCAAAATGAAATGAAATGCAGACAACCTTTTCCGTATCTTCTCTTAATTTAAGCTGTATTTTTATATATACCTGTTTTTTCTTAATCTCTTTAATAAACACATAAACAGGCTGTGTTCCTCTTCCTTTTTCATCAAATAATGTCTGATAATAGTTTGTGACAGATAAAGACAGAATTTCACTTATAACATCATTGGTATCATATTCCAGTTCAAGCATACAAGTTTCAGTTGTATACTTAGGATTAAGTTTTTCATTTCTTCTGTTTTTAATTAAATTAAAACTTGAACTGTCCTGCAATATCGCTCCAATTTTTTTAATAAAATTCTCAATATCATTTCGCTTGGATTGTATATTTATTTTGTTCGCCTCCTGATACTATCAAATGATAGTGTTTCTTTGATTATATTATATACTATTATTTGATATTAGTCAATATCTGAGATTTATTTTACATAATTAACTATATATTTGATGCTATAAATTTTAATATTAATCAAAAAATTTAAGAATGTTAAAGCCTTTCATTTTAAAAGTGTCGTATAAGATTTGAATATGCAAAAAAGCCGTTTACAAAAATTCTTGTAAACGGCTATATTAAGCGGACAGAGAGGGATTCGAACCCTCGATACGCTATTAACGTATACACGA
>CACYCU010000211.1 GCA_902772945.1 uncultured bacterium
AATTGCACCTACAACGTGTAGGATAGTCAATATCTTTCGCCTTGCTCTCTAACTACTCTTTGGCGGATGTTAGTTACTTCTCATCACCTTATTTAATCGGGATTTGCACCCTGCTTATTCGCCTGTCCTGTATTGAATACAGTCTTAATTTTTCGCACCTTTATTAAGCCTTTATAATTGACATTTAGGCTTATTTTTGCTATAATTCCTTTACGGAGATTTTGGGAGTTGCATTAAGCGACTTCCTTTGTCTCCTTTAAATAACGAGAAACAATTTCTCCGAGTTTCTCGTTCATAGATACATTAAGTTTAATGCAGTGAATTTGAAACTCTGTTTTCATTTCCGCTGTTGGAAATCTGAATGGTATTTGTCTGTTTTTATCCATTTGTTTTTCCTTATCTTGATATTATGATATCACGTATGTAATTATAAGTCAATACATTTGTCATAATATCGTATAAATGAATGAGAAGTTTTGGGAAAATCACAATATAGTTTAAATTAGGGGGTTTACAAAACTTAACAATGTATAGTACAAACTTGAAACAATTACGAAAAGAATTGAATTTATCTGCTCAAAAATTGGCTGATAAATTGGGAGTGTCGCAAAGTTCTATTGCTCAATATGAATTAGGTAACAGAGAGCCTAATTATAATTTTTTATTACAATTGTACTTGAAAATGGGAATAAATCTGAATTGGTTTGTTTCGGGGCAGGGTGAAATGTTCATCACCGATAAAAAAGCGCCCCAAAGTTTTGAGGCGCAAGTTGAAACGATTTTTAACAAACTCTTAGAACAAAAGGGAATTATATAAGTTCGTTAATTATTCGTATAGCCGTTTTTGTTCCGTACACGATACACAACGCACGGAATATTTTAAATAAATCTGTCTTTGACATCGTGCCTCCTTTCTAATATATTAGAAAAGATTGATAGGGTAATATTTTTATGATAGATAAGGAGGAAAAATGAAAAAATTAGTTTTGTTATTATCAGTTATTTTGTTAGGCAATATATGTTTGGCTGATGCGCCATATATTCCTAAACATTTGTTAGAATCAAGTTGTGAAAGTACCCAAAGTCAAAATGACAATAGTACCGCTTTCCCTTTTATACCTTGTACAATGTCAGTTGAAGAACAGAAAAAAATGCAACCTAAAAAAGAAATACCAGTACAAGAACCTAAACAAATTGAAGAAAAACCAGTACAAAAGTTTGGTAGATTCTTACAAGATTTTATACAATAATTACTGAATGCCCATAATCTTGTCGTACATCTTATCAATCTTGTTTTTCATTTCCGCAATATCGTTTTTCATTTCCTGATAAGCGATATCGTGTGTTTCTTTGAGGACATAATCTTTTAGTTTGTCCTCCAATTTGGCAGGAGTAACAAAAATCTGATAGTTAGCACAGAACATTATCATAATTAGAATATACGGTGCGTATTGTATAATTTCTGATATATTATTTTCCATTTAATTTGTCCTCTAAGGCTTTAAGTCGTCTGTTTACTTCGTGTATCTCTTGATTATTTTCAATAGTCATTAAACTGTTACGGTTACGGATAGCGATAAAACCGATTAAAGCAATAGCCGTTATCATAATGAATATAGCCAACAACTCAATACAAATTAAGGTAGAATTTAAAAATATTTGATTCATAATTTTGTCCTAATCTTTTACCGTTTTTTGCTCAAAAAACTTTTTTTTGTCTTCAAAATTAAACCTTTTTTTCATACTTGTATTTTTTACAGTTTTTGATACGGTATTTTTTTTCATACTTCAATTATACATATATAAAAATACGGACAATTAAAAAATTGCCCGTGTTTATAAATTTGGGAAGTATTTTTACTCTTTTTCTCTGTTATATTTTATCCGTTTTTTAGCATTCTTATATGCTCTCTCGGACGGGTCGCCCCAATAATCTTTGTCCTCTAAATAGTTTTTAGCCATTTTCACATAATAGGCTGGCTCGGTGAAAACATCGCAATAGTCGGAATATAGCATATTGATAACATAGCAGTAATCTAACTCGTAATAGTCTTTTGTGTCAAAGTCAATATTTGCTACTGATTTTATCTC
>CACYCU010000212.1 GCA_902772945.1 uncultured bacterium
CATAATCTTCATGCAACATTTATGCCCAAACCGATATATGGTATAAACGGTTCAGGCATGCACTGCAACGTATCATTATTTAAAAATGGTAAAAATGCATTTTTTGATGAAAAGGCTGAATATGAACTTTCTGATATAGCGAAATATTCAATAGGCGGAATGCTAAAACATGTAAAAGGAATAACAGCTATTTTGAATCCGACTGTAAACAGTTTTAAACGGCTTGTTCCCGGATACGAAGCACCCGTATATTTAGCTTGGTCTTTGGCTAACAGAAGTGCTCTTTTGAGAGTCCCTGCAAAACGTGGTGTTTCTACGAGGGTTGAATTAAGATCGCCAGATCCTTCTTGCAACCCGTATTTAGCGTTTGCCGCAATCTTAGAAGCTTGCTTAGACGGAATAAGAAACAAAATAGATCCGCCCGCACCTGTAGAAAGTAATATTTACAAATTAACATCCAAAGAACGTAAAAAACAAAGAATTGACTCCCTCCCAGGAAGCTTGGCTGAAGCAATAGATTATTTTGACAAATCATTAGTTTCGCATGCAGCACTTGGCGAACATATCTTTAATGAATTCTTATCCACCAAGAAAAAAGAGTGGGATTCTTTCAGAACTTGTGTATCGCAATGGGAAATAGACAAATATTTAGAAAGATATTAAAAAAGAGCCATATGGCTCTTTTTTAATATTAAATAATAATTCTAACCGAACAAACCTAATAGTCTTTTTGCGGTCTCATCAGTAGATTTTGTTTTTGCAGCACTTGCCGCATCTTCTACAGCTTTTTTTGCTAATTGACTATCAAAATCTTTTGCAATTTCTGCTGCAATTATATGTTTGCGAACAATCGGTACAGATATATATGCTACTTTATTAGCCGGTGTTCCTAAACCAGTTGCAGGTTTAGGATAACTTATTGAAATATTTCTTGCTTCACTATTTGGAAAATCAAAACCTTCACCTATAGCTTCCACACAATAATTCACAATTTTTCTATGAGGATCATTTGACCAAGGTCCAGCATTTATAACCTCAAATTTTCCTCCACTTACGGGGTGCTTTACTATTACTTTGTCACCATCAGTTAAAACTTGCGTTTTAAGAGCTTTAATCGTTTTGATTGCTTCAATCAATTCCTTTTCCACTAATTCCGGAGCATGCGATGATTGAATTTCAGCCGCCATCTTACGCGTTGCTTTATTGATATCTGTTCCATTAATAGGGCAATATGCCATTCCAAAAGATTGAGAGTAAAATTATTTAAATATTACAATTAAAATATATCAAGATCTGACAATTGATTTTAGCTGTTTAACAATTTTTTCAGTTCCGTCTAAATGAGCCAGTTCAAATGATTTTTTTTGATATTCTTTCAATTTATCAGTATTAGTTACCAATTCCGCTATTTTATCAAAGAGAGATTTATCTGTAATATCGTTATCATCCAGATATACACCTGCACCTTTTTCCACCATATATTTAGCATTTTTGCGTTGGTGGTCTGCTGCAGCGTGCGGATACGGAACATATATAGGAGCAATAGCAGACGCACAAATCTCAAAAATACTCAAAGAACCCGAACGAGATACTGCAATATCAGAAGCTTTCAATACAGTTACCATATCATTAAAATAGGGTTTTATTATTAAATTTTTATCAGATTCATACTCAGGATATATTTTTATCAATTGTTCTATCACACGTTCATAATTTTTCTTTCCGGTTTGAAAAATTATCTGCAAATCATATTCCTTTGATAATTTTTGCAAAATTTCAACAGCTGCATCATTTATCGATCTCGCACCTTGTGATCCGCCCATTATGCAGAGGGTAAGTTTATTTTCAATTCCCATATTAAAACGGGCTTCCTCTTTCGTCAGCGTCTTAAAGGAAGAACGAATAGGATTTCCGTTTACTTGACAATTTTTATTATTAAGAATTTGTTTTGCACTTTCAAAAGCCACAGATAGTGCAGATGCATATGGAGCTAAACGGCGTGATACAAGCCCCGGTTGAGCATCACAATCATGCATCATATATGGTATATTCAAAATCTTTGCAGCTATAAGCGCCGGAGCAGAAACATAGCCGCCAGTACCAAAAACAGCATCCGGTTTATATTTTAATATGTAATAAACAGATTTTATTACTGCACAATCGAGTTGAAAAGCCCATTTGAACAAATCAAAGCAAACACTTCTCGGCATTGCATGCACATTCACAGGCAAAAATTTATAACCTTTTTGCTTCACAATATCATATTCAAGATTTTTGGGATTGCCGACATAAAAAATTTCATCATCACAAAGTGCATCCGCAACTGCCACTGCAGGATATATATGTCCGCCTGTTCCGCCACCTGTTATAAATATCTTAGCCATTTACATTCCTTATCTTTTTAATTCTCTTTTTTGATATATTTAACAATATTCCTACCATTATTAATGAAACAATCAGAGAAGAACCGCCATAGCTTATAAAAGGAAGCGGGACACCTGTTGTTGGCAGAAATGAACTTGCAACACTCATATTCATAAATGCTTGGAACGTAATTGAAAATGTTATACCTATAGCTAAGAGCTTTCCATACATATCAGGACATCTTGCCGCAATTACAAATCCTCTTTGCATGAATGTAAAAAACAAACCAATAACCAGTACACAACCAACAAACCCCAATTCTTCAGCTATAATCGCAAATATAAAATCTGTATGACACTCGGGCAAATATGAAAGTTTTTGAATAGAACCGCCATACCCAACGCCACTAAATCCACCGGAAGCAAAAGCTATTAATGACTGGATAATGTTATATCCTGCTCCCAAAGGATCAGACTCCGGATGCCGCCAAGTTACCAGCCTTTGCATTTGGTAAGGTTTGATAATTGTAGTTAAACCAACAACGACAGCTGCAAATCCTGCGCCAACACGAGATAAAAAAAGCTTCATTGAACCACCTGCAGCCATATACATAACAACAGTTGTCATACCCAGCAGAATAACCATTGACAAGTTTGGTTGAACAAATATCAATCCGACCATAGCAATTATAGGTATAAATGCCCAAACCCATTTTTCCTGATCGAACAAATCTGCATCTTTTCTAAACGCACCAGCCAGTAACAAAACAACTGCAGGTTTTGCAAATTCTGACGGCTGTAATTGAAATCCTGCTATATTTATCCATCGTTTTGCACCGTTTACCATAACACCTAATGGTGTAAAATCAACAAGAAAAAGAGCAACTAATATTGATACCATTACAATTACATTCCAATCCGACAATTTTTTGTAATCGTAATTCATAAAAAATTTTAGTCCTAAAAATCCTATAACAAAACAAATAAACTGTTTTATCAAAAATTGCGCCGGCATACCGCCTTCATCCAAACATTTTGGAGCTGTGGCAGAAAATATAGCCAAAAATCCAATAATTACAAGAAAAGTAACAGTAATTAAAAGTGTCTTATCAGGAGATGAAATAATAACACTTTGTATATTTGATTTATCCGGTTCTCTTCTATTTGATCTTTGATAAGACATAGTCCTTAAAAACTCTTCCTCTTTCTTCATATCCGCTAAACATGTCAAAACTTGCACAAGCAGGAGACAACAAAACTACGTCCGGATTTAACTCTATTGATTTATCAATAGCAGACTGCATTGTCTTTTCCCTTATTATATTGTCAAAACCGTTATTTTTCAAATTTTTATCAAATCTGTCAGCAGCTTCACCAATCAAAATAACAGTTTTTATATGTTTTTTTATAGCTTCACAGAACTCCGTTAAATCTGTATTTTTATCTCTGCCGCCTGCAATTAATGCTACGTTACAATTATTAAAAGAATTTATTGCAACAAGACTTGCTTCAGGGTTTGTAGCTTTTGAATCGTTATAAAAAACAGTTTTTGAATTTTGCGCAAACTTTTCCAACCTATGTTCCGGAACTTTAAAAGACATTATAGAATTTCTTATTTGTTCGTTGGATATACCTTCTAATTTTGCAACAATTAATGAACACATCACATTTTGGTAGTTGTGATTACCTATCAACGGGCAATCTTTCAAAGTAATAATTAATTCCTCAACCCCATTTTGCTTATAATATATTGCGCCGTTTTTTATATATGAACAGTTATCGCCGACCTCACCATCAAACATAAAAACAGTTCCGCCGCATACTTTAGAAAACTCAAGCAGCCTTGCATCTTTTGCATTCAATATAGAATATTTTGGTGACTGAACACCTTTAAATATCTTTGCTTTTGCTTCAAAATAATTTTCAATTCCGCCATGCCAGTCAATATGATCAGGTGTAAGATTAGTGAAAACAGAACCTTTTGGCTTGAATGTCGGGCTGTATTCTAACTGAAATGAGCTACATTCACAAACAAAATAGTCTAAATCGTCATTCAGTAAGTCGCATGGCG
>CACYCU010000213.1 GCA_902772945.1 uncultured bacterium
CAATTTATATCTGCAACCAGCAAACCACAAGAAGTTCAAATGACTGACGGCGGAATTCAAGATGTTGCCTTATCAATGGATTCTGTTAAAGCCGGAGAAGATGCAGATAACGCTCAATATGTTGATTTAATAAATAAAGGGGATGAAAACTATAAAAGTAAAAATTATGACCTTTCTATAAAAAATTATCAAGAAGCTTTAAAAATCAAACCGTCAGATGAAGTTACACTTTTGAAAATCGGAAATATCTGCAAATTAAAAAATGACAATAGAGGAGCGATAAATTTCTACAAAAAATCAATTGTAGTAAATCCGAATTATGCAGACGGCTGGTTCAATCTGGGACTTGTATATGCTAATGACAAAAACAATAACAAAGCTAAAGAATGTTTCCATAGGGTAATTGCTCTTAATCCAAACTATGGCTATGCATATTATGCACTTGCACTTGCATACGAACAGGACGATAACAAAACAGAAGCCTTAAATAATTATAAAATATTTTTAACACATAATAAAGATGAAGCTACTGCTAAAACTGTTGAAGAAAAAATTAAAGCTCTGGAAAAATGAAAAAACTAATAATATTATTGTTTATCTGTCTGACGATACTCACCGGCTGCACACAAGATAAGGCGGGGATATTGTTTAATCGTCATCCGATTAGCGAAAAAAACATCTACGATTTTTCTAAAAATTTTCCTGTCGGATCAAGAATTTATTATGTAATTCTTATGCCTAAAAAAGTTGAATCCCGATATTTGTATATTCAAGTTATAAAAAAAGACAATGACTACGGAAGATACGGATATGATTTAATTTGGACAAAAGACGTAAGATTAAAAGACGAAGAAGTAAACTATTTTACAGATTATCTTGTAATTAATCAAAAAGGTTTTTATACCATGAAAGTTTATTCAAAAGATAATCCGCAAAAAGTTCTTACATATTCAGATTTTCATGTAGGAGAATAAATTTATTTGTAATATAATAATCTTATGTTTGTTTACAGAATTTTATCTACGGTTTTATTTTTAATCTTACTTCCTTTCTACGCTATAGTAAGAGTGTTTGAAGGAAAATATATATATGGATGGAAAGAAAAATTAGGCAAAATTCAACCGCCTGAACTCGGAAAGAAAGTAATAATGTTCCATGGAGTCTCTGTCGGAGAAGTTATTGCACTCGAAAATCTTATCAAAAAAACAAAAGAAACTTTTCCGGAATTCAAAATTGTAGTAACAACAGGAACAAAAACCGGTCAAGATATTGCTCATAAAAAATATGAAAATATAGCAGATTATATTACATATTTTCCCTTTGATGTTACAATCAGCGTTAAAAGCTTTTTAAATAAAATCAACCCAAGTGTTGTTTTAATTGCAGAAACAGAACTTTGGCCAACATTTGCAGAATATTGCAAGCAAAGAAATATTCCTCTTTTCGTAATAAACGGAAGAATTTCTGACACTACTTTCAAAACATATAAATTAATGAAAGGATTTTTTAAACAAATATTCAAAAATTACACCGAAATATTAACACAAAGCAACGAAGACAGAGAGAAATTTATAAAAATAGGTGCCCCGGAAAATAAAACTTTTGTTATGAAAAATCTTAAATTTGACGTAAAAAAAGTTGAATCTGATATAAAAATCGGTAACGGCAGAATTATAATAGCCGGAAGTACCCACAAAGGCGAAGATGAAATTATATTAAACGCATTTTCAAAACTAAAAAAAGAATTTCCCGACATAAAACTTCTACTTGCCCCAAGACATTTGACCAGGTTGAACAATGTAAAAGAGCTTGTGGAAAAAACAGGATTTTCATTCGGGCAACGTTCACTGAACGATACTTTTGATACTAAAGAAATTATTATACTTGATACAATGGGTGAACTTAGTAAAATGTATCAAATATGCGATTTTGCATTTATTGGAGGCAGCTTCAATAAAACAGGCGGACACAACCCGCTTGAAGCTGTTGTATATAACAAACCCGCAATATCAGGCCCATCTATTCATAATTTTCGTGATATATATTGGATTTTGGGACGCACAAAAGCAGGAAAAGTTGTTAAAAATTCGCAAGAACTACAAGAATATATGCACAAACTTTTAGCTGACAGAGAATTTTACAACCAATCCTGCAGCGATTGCAAAACTGTTTTTGAAGATCAACAAGGTGCATTAAACATAGTTATTGAAAAATTAAAAGAAGTTATTTAGTCTATATCAACGATTTTGACTTGTTTTTGTCCTATAAATAAATGATATTTGTAAAGAAATGTTACAAAACATGCTACAATTATTAAAGATTTTATCATAGTGTGCCGACATGCATGATACGGAAACAAAATGAAAGGGAACAAGTCATGGGTATGGCAGCATCTCAAGCTAGATTTTTAGGTCTAACTGCGAGAAAAACAAACACTGAATACGAAGGTCAGCAGATTAACCAACAGAGAACTGTATTATCTAACCAATCTGCTAACTATTATAATCAATTGCTGGGTATGACAGTACCAGTGCCTCCTTCAGCGGCTGATTATACAAAAACTGTTTATACATTCTCTGACGGTGCATTAGATAATTCAATTTCTTCAATGATTGCAACAAAAGACGGAGAATACATTATCAGCTATACTTCAACTTGGACAAACAATTTTGCTCCAATAACAGCAACTCCTGTATTATATACAAGAGCTACAGGATCAGCCATTGGAGAATACAATTTCTGGGTTGGTGCAAAATTACTCAGAAAACTTGGAGAAGCTATTCCAAGAGACGCAGAGGGAAAATATCAAGAAGTTACTTTGCCTGATGGAAAAACATACAAAGATGAATATTTGAGTTCTTTGTCAAAAGATCAACTTGATGCATTGGAAAAAGAAGAACAAAAATATGTTGAAGAATTAAATGAAAAATACGGAGAACCAAAAGACGGCTGGTTGGTAAGATATGTCTTAAACACTTCCACTAACACATGGGCTCCATACTTTGTAAACAAAAGTACATTATTATCTGACAACACAAAATATAATGATGAAACAGGTATTTCTCAAAGTGCTATAAAAACATATACAATTGGTGCCGCAAAAGAAACAGAAGAAAACAAAGGCATTAAGGCTCGTTTTGAACAAGATGCCACAGGTCGTATCATAAGCATCACATTAAAACCCGGTGAAGAAGATGAAGTAACATATTCAGTAAAGACAAATACTGTTACAGACCAAGCTAAATATGATGATGCGATGAACCAATATGAATATGATAAACACGAATATGATCAATCTATTCAAGAAATCAACGCAAAAATCGAAATTATACAAGCAGAAGACAGAAATCTTGAATTACGCTTAAAACAATTAGATACAGAACAAGAAGCAATCCAAACAGAAATGGATGCTGTTCAAAAGGTTATCGAAAAGAATACCGAATCAACATTCAAAACATTCGGTTAATAATAAAATTATATTTTGTTTCCCCTTTTTTCAAACGACTTTTACAAGTCGTTTTTTATTATTCACTTTCGACATATAGATTCATCAGTTCGATATCATCGTAATCAATATAGGCAGTTTGCATAAGATTTCTGCCTGTTTTAATAGTTACTTCATTCATTTGTCCTGATTTTATAAGATTATTAGGCAATTTAATCTTTTGATTATCCCCGTTCAATTTAATTTCAGCAATCTTCTGTCCGTTAAAATAGACTTCCGGTGCGCTGGAATAAGAATTTACAATTCTGTTTTGATTCATAGAACGTGCCATTAATGTATCAATCCCGATAATTGAACCTATGACAAGGTAATTTTTTTTATTTTGTGTATCTTGTGACATTTGAAATTTTTTAGAAAAAAATGGCCCGATAGATGTAGCTTTAAATTCATTTGAGTTTGCTGAAGCGTTTGAAAAATTATCATCCCCTAAGTGAAACATTTCTGTAGCTATAACAATATCTCTAATGTTGCTTTTTTCAATACCGATAACCATAGGTCTTGCGGCAATTCTTTCATTTATAGTAAGTGAGAAAGGTCTGTAGCCGTCTTTTTCTACAGATAAAATAGAAGTATCATTAATTAATGCACTTATATCAAAAATTCCGTTATCATCCGTGTATGTGGTGTAATTTTTTGTCGGAATAGAGATTTTAGCATTAGAGACCGGCATATTTGTTTGAGAATCAAACACTTGGTTATAAGCCCCGTTTTTGGAAATACCGATTTCCATCACTTGAGCATTCACCGGCAAAATTATTATTATAAATGATAGCAGAATCCATATAAATTTCATATTTATAAACCCTCTTATTTATTAATAAAAAAATTTTAAAATTCAAAAAAAAGAAAATAAATTGTCAGAGAGTATTTATCAGGGATAAATTGTATAAGTATAAAAATTTTATTTGAAATTTAAAATTTTTCTGATAGAATATATTTATAAACAGAATATGAGCCGAAGTGATGAAATTGGTAGACGTGCTAGACTCAAAATCTTGTGTGGGCAACCACGTGCCGGTTCGAGTCCGGCCTTCGGCAAATA
>CACYCU010000214.1 GCA_902772945.1 uncultured bacterium
AAAATTTGATGCGATGAATAAAGGTATGATGAGAGCAAAAGGTAAGTATGTTGCATTTCCGAGTTGTGATGATTTTTACCATGACATTACTGCTATAACTGATATTGTCAATGTAATGGAGCAGGAAGAAGCTGATTTCTGTTTCTTTCCGTCATATTGCAGACATCCTGAAGGTTTTGTATTCTTGTTTGCCCCTTCAATGCATAATGCTTTTCAGGTTATGCCTTGCGCAAGACAAGCCATGTTTTTCAGAAAATCCATGATTGAAGCTGAAAATTACTTTGACGAAAAATTTAAAATTCTTGCAGACTTTGATTTTATTATGAGAATCATAATGAAAGGTTACAAACCTGCATTTTTTGACACAAATTATGTAACATATAAACTTGGTGTTAAAGCTCAGGAAAACGAAAAAAGAACAGAAGAAGAAAGCAAAGCAATATTCAACAAAAACTTTAGAACACTTTATCCTATGAATGATGAAGTACTAACAAAAATGGCAATGTATTCAGAATTTCCAAAACCATTGTTAGACAAATTGGTGAATTATTTTCCTGAAGCTGACAGAGAATTATTTTATCAGCAATGCGAAAAAATGCATGAAATAAGACTTAATGCCATAAATGCAAAATTGGAAACATAGTTGCAAAATCTGTTTTAGCATAGTATAACTATAAAAAAAGGTGGGATATGAGAGAACAAAGAGTAGCAGTTATTGGCTGCGGAGTATGGGGACGAAATATAGTTCGTAATTTTTATAATCTGAATGTGTTGGATACAGTCTGTGATATTGATGAAGAAAATTTAAAAAAGGTAACAGAACAGTACCCGGGAGTCAAAGTAACAAAAGACTTTCATGATATTATTAACAATTCTGATATAACCGGAGTATGTGTTGTAACTCCGAGTCACACACACTACAAAATGGTAAAAGCTATGTTAGAAGCTGGCAAGAATGTTTATGTAGAAAAACCTATATCTACAGTTGCCGCAGAAGCAAGAGATTTGTCAAAGCTTGCTCATGAAAAAGGGCTTGTTTTAATGGTAGGGCACCTTTTATTATATCATCCGGCTGTAAATCGTTTAAAAATGCTTATTGAAGAAGGTGCATTGGGTGAGATTATTTATGCACAAAGTGACAGACTGAACGTTAATTATTTTAAAAATGACAGAAGTGTTATGTGGGATTTAGCTCCGCACGATGTATCAATGATCAGTTATGTAACAGGCAAAGAACCGGTACATGTGCTGTCTGCGTTGGGTTGTTCTTCTGATAAAAATGATATTATGGACATCACTCATATAGGAATTGAATTTGAAGACGGCGTAATCGGAGAAATTTCAGACAGCTGGATTACCCCAAGAAAACATGTTCAACTTTTGGTCAGAGGTACTAAAGCTACTGCAATTTTAGATGATACACTTGCAGAAAATAAATTGGTTATTTTTGACAATTTCGTAAAAGATAACAAACAAGATATAAAACTTGATTATTTGGAAATTGAACCTTTAAAACTTGAATGCCAACACTTTATCAGTTGTTGTTCTTCCGGCAAAAAGGCTCGTTCTGACGGCGATAACGGATTTATGGTAACACAAATTCTTGAAGAAGCCGAAAAAATGATGTTAGGTGACAGAGTAAAAAAATTGGATAAAGTTGACTTTGCTTTATCCAGAACAAAAAAATAGGGAAATATATGAAAATAAAAGATAATATTGCAAACATAGTATCAATAGCCCGCATTTTTGTTGCATATGGCGCTATAGCACTTTTATATGAACACACAACTTGGGCATACATATTAGCATTCATCTTAACTGCGATAGCTTTTTCTATGGACGGTTTGGACGGATATTTAGCAAGAAAATTAAATCAATCTTCAAAATGGGGTTCCGTTTTGGATATATTAGGAGACAGAATTGTTGAAGTTTCATACTGGACAGTTTTTGCGGTAATGGGTTGGATAAATATTTTATTCCCATTGGTTTGTGTCGCAAGAGCATTTACAACAGACGGAATAAGGAGCGTTGCATTATCTAAAGGCTATACGGCATTTGGAGAAACATCAATGCAGTCTTCTAAAATCGGGAAGTTTATATGTGCTTCAAAATTCATGAGAATTAGCTACGCTGTAGCCAAAGTTGCTGCATTTATGCTATTGATAGTAGTAAATACACCGGGAATCGAAATTTGGAACGGATTAGGGGCATTACATACAGTAACTATGGTACTTGCTTGGATTGCGATAATATTTTGTGTTGTAAGAGCAATACCTGTTGTTGCTGAAAGCGGAAAGCTATTTGAATAATTTATAAAACTTTACAAAAACGCAATTATTATTTCACCTAAACGTTTATATAAATATAAGGTTAGGTGCAATAATGTATAGGAATGTTTATTTTCAGGGCATTCAAAAACGTCCTGCAAAACAACAGCAAAATGTTGGCTATGTTGAAAAGCCATTTAATCGAGCGGATTATAAACAGTTTAATGAAATATCGCCTGAAGTAAGCTCAGCAATATATGCTTATGCTTCACCAATTATACATAAATCGCATAATAAATACCGTTAGACATATACACAAACTGACGTCCAATTATAACTTTTATTTATTGAAAGTTATTTCGTCATTTTCCACATCAATCTTTACTTTGTCGCCTCTTATAAATTTTTGTGCCAAAATTTCTTTTGACAGAGGGTTTTCTATCATCTGACGTATTACACGCTTCAGTGGTCTTGCACCATACACAGGATTGAAACCTCTTGTTGCAAGAAATTCTTTTGCATCGTCAGTTATTTCAAAATCTATCTCCTGATCTTTTAACAACCTTCTCAAATAATCCATCTGGATATCGACAATTTGTGTCAGATCCTGCATATTCAAAGCTTTGAAGAATATAGTTTCATCAATTCTATTCAAAAATTCCGGTTTAAATCTGCTTCTTAAAACTTCCAACACCTTTTCTTTAGTTTCCTCAAAATTTGCTTGAGATACCATAGCATTTAGAGTATTTTCAAGAATTATATCGCTGCCAATATTAGATGTCATAATAATCAAAGTATTTTTAAAATCTATAGTTCTTCCTTTTGAATCTGTTAAACGTCCGTCATCAAATATTTGCAACATTATATTAAACACATCAGGATGTGCCTTTTCAATTTCGTCAAACAGCACAACAGAATACGGTTTACGTCTGACAGCCTCTGTTAATTGACCACCCTCGTCATAACCGACGTATCCCGGAGGAGCTCCGACCAAACGAGAGACATTATGTTTTTCCATATATTCAGACATATCTATACGAATCAAAGCATCCTCATCATTAAACATAAATTCTGCTAACGATTTTGCTAGTTCAGTTTTCCCAACTCCTGTTGGTCCTAGGAATAAAAATGTTCCGATTGGTCGTTTTGGATCTTTTAAACCTGATCTTGCGCGTCTTATTGCATCTGATACCGTATCCACGGCTTCCTTTTGACCGATTAAACGTTTATGTAATATTTCTTCCATGTTAAGCAGTTTTTGTTTTTCGCTTTCTACAAGCTTATTTACAGGAATCCCTGTCCATTTGCTGACTACATTTGCAATATCTTCATCATCAATTTCTTCTTTCAGCAGTTTGTTATCAGCCTTTTCCTTATTTTGAACAGCTTTCAGTTGTTTTTCAAGTTCGAGTAGTTTACCGTACTTAAGTTCAGCAGCTGTCTGAAGGTCAGTGTTTCGTTCAGCTTCTTCTATTTTATTTCTAACTTTTTCAATTTCTTCTTTTATGCCTGCTTCACCGGTAATAGAAGCCTTTTCTTGTTCCCATTGGGCTTTTAATTTACTGATTTTTGACTCCAACACATCTATCTGGTTTGACAAATCTGCGACTTTAGTTTTTGCATCGTCATCATCTTCTTTTTTAAGTGCTTCTCTTTCAATTTCCAATTGAATTTTTTGACGAAACATTTTATCAATTTCTTCAGGCATAGAGTCAATTTCTATACGCAATGAAGATGCTGCCTCATCAATCAAATCAATGGCCTTATCAGGTAAAAATCTGTCAGTTATATACCTGTCAGAAAGTTTTGCAGCAGCAATCAAGGCACTGTCAAGAATTCTTATACCATGATGCACTTCATATTTTTCTTTAAGCCCTCTTAAAATCGAAATTGTATCCTCTACTGAAGGTTCCCCGACCAATACAGGCTGAAAACGTCTTTCTAAAGCGGGATCTTTTTCAATATATTTTCTGTATTCATTAATAGTTGTAGCACCTATTGTTCTCAAAACACCACGTGCAAGCATTGGTTTTAAGAGGTTTCCTGCATCCATTGAGCCTTCTGTAGCACCTGCACCAACTACTGTATGCAATTCATCAATAAACATGACGATTTCACCGTTTGAATCTTCAACTTCTTTCAAAACAGCTTTCAAACGTTCTTCAAATTCACCCCTGAATTTTGCACCTGCAACCAGAGCGCCCATATCAAGAGATACTAATTTAACATTTTTTAGGCTCTCAGGGACATCACCTCTGACAATTCTTTGAGCTAGCCCTTCTACAATCGCTGTTTTTCCGACTCCGGGTTCTCCTATTAACACCGGATTATTCTTAGTCCTTCTGTTTAAAACTTGAATAATGCGTCTTACTTCCTCATCTCTGCCAATAACAGGGTCAAGTTTTCCTTTTCTTGCTCTATCAGTCAAATCTGTAGAAAATTTTTCCAAAGCCTTCATGTTTTCTTCTGCGTTTTTATTATCCACTCTTTTGTTACCTCTTATTTTTTTCATTATTTTTAAAACAGTATTAGAATCAACCTTGTTCTCTTTCAAAATATTTTGAATATTACTGCCATCAAGTTTTGTCATAGCAAGAAGAATTGATTCAATGCCAATATATTCATCTTTTATTTCTTCTGCCAATTGCGAAGCCGATTCCAACAATTTGTATGTATTATTTGAGAAAAATAACTGTCCGTTAGGAGGAGTTGAAATTGTCGGAAAAGATTTTACGGCCGAAACCACCTGGCTGACAAAATTTTCATTGATAAGTTTCAATTCAGTCAAATAATCTCTTATAATTCCATTATCTTTGATCATGGCAAGCATGATATGTTCAGGTTCTAACTGGGAATTTTTGTATTCATTCATACAAGCTCCAGCAGAACTTAAAATTTCTTGTGAATAATTTGTAAATTTATCAAAATCCATATAAACCTTCTGTTCTGAGGCTGTATAAATTTCTTCGCGACGCCTCATAAAACGAAGAATTTCATATTTATATAATAACTCTATTTTACAATAAGTCATTAAAATTAACGAATAATTAATTATTTAAATAAAACAAAACTGTTGACATTAAATTTTGTTTATCTTAGAATTGAACTTGTCGAAATAAGCCCCCATCGTCTAGAGGCCTAGGACAACACCCTTTCACGGTGTAGACAGCGATTCGAATTCGCTTGGGGGTAATTTTAATCCAAAGAGCTAATAGGCTCTTTTTTTTATGTTATTACCCCTTGCGAATATCGAATCAACAATTTTTCTGTTGGAAAAATTGTTCGATTTGCTTTGCATCCTGCCTCGTATGGCTCGTGCTGCTCGCCTACGATGCAGGAAAATTCGTTTGGGGGTACCATTTATAAAATTTGAGGCGAAAGCCTCTTTTTTATTGCTTTTGAACCGTTCGAATGAAGCGAAATTATACCCGGAACCCATTTTGAACTTATAAACCTGCGTATGCCGATTTGACAAAGTTTTTAACATATTCAAATAAATTAAGCATAAAAAGAGTCCCATTTTGTGGGCTCTTTTTGATATGAATTTATCAAAATTATATATTTTTCCCTACAACTTTTTGTAAAAAATCTACAACCAAATTAAAGTCAATACGTCTATCCATTGGTTGTTTAGTCGGCTCATAATTTACAAATAATCCCATTTTCCCCTTTTCTTTCAAAGTAGGAATATTCTTGCTGTCCTTTTCGTAATAAGAAACCGTACTAACTGTACACTTAACTCCAGAATTTTTTCCTGTTATCGTATCTTTAAAATCAGAAAATGTTGTTTTGATTTTTGAAACTAACGAAGGTTTTTTTTCGACTTCTATAGCCAATTTCCCGGACAAAAAACTACTTTCACTACCTGTATGAAGTTCAGGAAGCATATTATTAGCATCGGTAAAAGTAATCTTAATATTATTTTTTCTGGCAAATTTTTCAAGTCGTTCACGGTTAGCGTTGATTTGCGAATAAGCCATATCAGGAATAGCACTTTGCCATCCTTTTTTTGTTATTACAAAATATGCATTACTTCTTGCTGTAAAATTTATTTTATTATCCATTTTTATATTCTACACTTTCTGCTATACAAATATTAAAACCCATAAAAATAAAATTTGCTAGTTCATACAAAATTTCTAATTATAGAAATTATTAAAGAAATATTTGGGTCGTAGTAATCTAATAATAATTCAAAAATCTTGCGTGATAATGTTCTCATATTACATGCTTGGGGGCACCATTTATAAAATTTGAGACGCAAGCCTCTTTTTTATTTTCTAAAATAAAAATTAAACATTATATTTTTTTAG
>CACYCU010000215.1 GCA_902772945.1 uncultured bacterium
AGATGTCTTAATAGACGATTTGTATACCAAAGAAACGGTTTTTGGTGCAAATTCTTCTGATATAGCAAGAATTGTTGAAAAACAACTAAATTATGCAAACAGATATATGCCTGAACTTGAACAACTCTTTGAAGATGAAGAAAAACTTGCTCTTGATTTAAATTTAAATGAGGTATACAAAATTATTACTCAAACAGCATATTATTTACAAAAAGCACAAATAGAAGTCGTTCTTCCTAAAGAACTCACCAATATAGTTGTTCCGAGAGCCTCTATTAACGCAAAAGTTAAAACTTCCCGTTCAAAAGAACTGGCTGATATATTTAACAACAGTTCATCATCAAAACTTTCGCTTGATGATATACTTGATTTTTCTTACGAAATTGCAATCGGCAATGAAAAATTATCAATTGAAGAATTTAACAAACTTGTTGAAGGTCAAAACGGATTAATAAAATACAAAAATAAATATGTATTAGTCGATAAAGATGATACTAAAAAGATTTTTGAACAACTCGCAAAAGCAAACTTTAAATCGATGTCCAGAATGGAATTGATACATGCTGCAATGTCAGGTCAAATTGAACAATACGATTTTGATTATGATGGTGCGTTTGCCAAAGTTATTCAAGACTTTAATAAACCTGTTGAAGTTACAACACCAAAAGATTTAAAAGGTGAACTAAGGCCTTATCAGCAAACAGGATTAAAATGGCTTTGGACAAATATATCCAAAGGTTTTGGAGTTTGTATGGCAGACGATATGGGACTTGGTAAAACGATTCAAGTCATAAGTCTTATTTTGAAAATGAAAGAAGATAACAAACTGAATAAACCCGTTCTTGTAATATGCCCGACAACATTGATGGGTAATTGGATGAAAGAACTCCAAACATTTGCACCGACTCTTGATGCTGTGATATACCACGGAGCAGAAAGAAAGCTCGATTTAAAACACGATGTCATACTTACTACATACGCAATTTTGAGAATAGATGTTGAAGAATTAAAGAAAAACGAATGGGGAATGGTTATTGTTGATGAAGCACAAAACATTAAAAATCCTGATACAGCCCAAACGCTTTCTATTAAAATGTTAAAATCGGATATAAAAATTGCAATGACCGGTACACCTGTAGAAAACAGACTAACAGAGTTATGGTCAATATTTGATTTTATCAACCGAGGCTATTTGGGAAATTTAAGAGAATTTCAAAAAAGTTATGCAATACCTATTGAAAGATTTAAAGAGAATTCTCGAGCTACAAAACTCAAAATGTCCGTTTCACCGTTTGTATTAAGAAGATTAAAAACTGATAAAAAAGTAATATCAGATTTGCCCGAAAAAATGGTTATTAATGACTATTGTTACCTATCTAAACCACAAGCTGTTCTTTATGAAAAGACACTTAATGAAATGATGGATAAGATTTCAGGCTTTACAGGCATTAACAGACGAGGAAATATTTTCAAATTGATTACTGCTCTGAAACAAATATGCAACCATCCTTATCAATTCCTAAAAGGCGGAGAAATGAGCAAAGAACTTTCCGGCAAAATGGAAAAATGTATATCAACTGTTCAAAGCATTATTGATAATAATGAAAAAACTCTTATATTCACGCAATACAAAGAAATGGGCGACATTTTGTGCAAAATAATACAAGATGAATGCAATACAGAGCCTCTGTTCTTCCACGGATCATTAACAGTTCCGCAAAGAGAAGAATTAATTAACAAATTCCAAAATAATGACGATACGAAAGTTATGGTTTTATCCTTAAAAGCCGGCGGTACAGGTCTTAACCTTACAAGTGCTACAAATGTTATTCACTATGATTTGTGGTGGAATCCTGCTGTTGAAGATCAAGCAACAGATAGAACATATCGTATCGGGCAAGACAAAAATGTAATGGTTCATAGAATGATTACACTCGGAACATTTGAAGAAAAAATTGATGAGATGCTAAAATCTAAAAAAGAACTTGCAGATTTGGCTGTATATGAGGGAGAAAAGATTATCACAGAACTTTCTGACGAAGAAATATACCAAATATTTACTCTAACAGCATAAGTACTTGAAAAATAAAATATTTAGAGTTATTATATTATACGTACACAATTGACCATAAAGGTGGTGAAAAATATAAATGGCAGAAGTTAAAGTTGGCGAAAACGAATCTATCGAAAGCGCATTGCGTCGTTTCAAAAAAAAGATTCAAAAAGCAGGCATACTTTCAGAAGTAAAAAAACGTGAAAGATATGAAAAACCAAGTGTAAAAAGAAAACGCAAATCAGAAGCTGCTCGTAAGAGAAAAGTATAAAAAAAAAGA
>CACYCU010000216.1 GCA_902772945.1 uncultured bacterium
AAGAGTATATAAATGATATTCAAGTTTCAGGGTTAAATTTGTTGAATATGATTAATGAAATTTTAGATATGTCAAAAATAGAAAGCGGAGTAATTTCTGTTAATAAAAAGAAATTTGATACAAAAACTCTTGCAGACGAGATTGATAATATTATAAAACCGTTAGTTTATAATAAAAAACTTAATTTTAAAAAAGATATAGATTATTTTGAAATAATATCAGATTATCAGAAGATGCAGCAAATTATTTTAAATTTGCTAAGTAATGCAATAAAGTTTACACCGGATAGAGGCGAGATAAATTTTAAAATAAAAAAATGCGGTAAAAATGCAGAATTTGTTGTAAAAGATAACGGAGTCGGAATAAAAAAAGAATTCCAAGACAGGATTTTTGAAAAATTTGAGCAGCTTAACTGCGATTGTAAAAATTCAACAGGATTAGGGCTTGCAATTACAAAAGAGTTTGTAAAGATGTTAAACGGACAAATTTCCGTAAAAAGTGCACTAAATAAAGGGTCTGAATTTATTGTAACAATACCGTTGTCTTTTGATGAAAATTTGTTATAATGAAAATGGAGGGGCCATGGCATCGATAAAAGACGCAGTTGAAGAATCTTTTCAAGATAATGGAGTTTTTTTTAAAATTGTTGTATATTCAATTTTACCATTTTTAATTGTTAATTTTTCAAAGGAAAGTTTGCCCGGGTATGTTGTGCTGACTGTTATTTCGGCATTTTTGTTGTTTGGGTTTATGCTGAAATGCACCTATAACGTAAGAGCAGGTAATAATGAAATAATGCCGTCATTTAATATTTTGTCTGTGTTTATGACAGGTTTAAAAGGGATTATTGCATTGCTTCCCGTAGGTATTATTTCTTACTTTTTGGGTGCGCTTATAATTATGTTGTTTTCAAAATTTATACCAAGTGAAGATATATTGAGAGTTTTTTCTTATATAATTAGTGCGATATGTGCATCTTTTGCATATACAAGTTATTTGTTGTATGCAAACAGATTTAAAATTGCTGATGCTTACAACTTTAATTTGATATCAAAATATTGTATTGACATTCTTTTGGCTGTAATATTTATGTATGTTCAGTTGGCTCTTTTCAATATAATAATAGGTTTGCCGTTAGGGTATTTGTTGTGGCTGTTTTTAGGAATTCAAAATCCTATAACTGTTTTTATATTCAGCATGCTGTCAGTCTTTAATCTTGCTGTAATGGGGCATTATTTAGCTCAAGTCAGTTATGAAATAATTGCTATAAAGGAAAAAGAAGATAATTAAATCATATCTCTAAGTTTTTTCAATTGATCTCTTATTTCTGCTGCTCGTTCAAAGTCGAGGACTTTCGCGGCTTTGTGCATGTCTTTTTCAAGTTTATCTATAAGTTTTGGCAGATCCTTTTTACTTATTCCCATTTCAACCATTTCTTCGGCAACAATATCTTCAAGGTCTCTATAACTTGCAACAAGTGAAAGAAGGTTGTTTTCGATAGGCTTTTTAATAGTTTGGGGTATTATGCCGTATTTTTGATTATATTCAATTTGGAGTTTTCGTCTTCTTTCAGTTTCATCTATTGCACTTTTCATAGAATCGGTCATTCTATCCGCATACATTATAACTTCACCGCAAGCATTACGTGCGGCACGTCCTATTGTTTGGATTAAACTGGTTTCAGAACGCAAAAAACCTTCCTTATCTGCGTCCATAATTGCAACTAAAGATACTTCCGGTATATCAAGTCCTTCTCTCAAAAGGTTTACACCGACCAGTACATCAAATTCTCCGAGCCTCAAATCCCTCAATATTTCTACACGTTCAAGCGATTTTATTTCGCTGTGCAAATATCTGACTTTAATACCTTCTTGAATAAAGAAATCGGTCAAATCTTCAGCCATACGCTTTGTTAGTGTTGTAATGAGTACTCTTTCATTTTTTTCTGAACGTTTTTTTATTTCGGATTTTAAATCTTCTATTTGTGTTGCAATAGGGCGGACAGAAATTTTCGGATCAACAAGTCCTGTAGGCCTAATAATTTGTTCTACCAATTGAGAAGACGTTTTTCTTTCGAATTCTGACGGGGTTGCAGAAATATAGATTTTCTGGTGCACTTTTTTGAAAAATTCATCATATTTTAATGGTCTGTTATCTTTTGCGCAGGGTAATCTGAACCCGTAATCAACGAGTGTAGTTTTTCTTGATGCATCTCCATGGTACATACCTTTTAATTGAGGTAATGTAACGTGCGATTCATCAATAACTGTTAAAAAATCTCCTTGAAAATAATCTAAAAGTGTTGCAGGTGCAGAACCGGGCGGACGTCTTTCTATTATTCTGGAATAATTTTCAATACCTGAGCAATATCCCATTTCTTTTATCATCTCTAAATCGTATTTTACCCTTTGTTCGAGTCTTTGAGCTTCTATTAATTTGTTTTCATTTTGGAGTTCGACAAGTCTTTGTTGGAGTTCTTGCCTTATCAACATAATTGTTTCATCGACATTCTCATCGTACGATAAATAATGAACAGCAGGATAGATAACAACACTATTGGGAGTTTCTAATATTTCGCCTGTTAAATTATCTATTCTAACAATCTTTTCAATTTCATCTCCAAAGAAGTATATTCTTGTTACAGTTTTTTCATAAGCCGGCATAATTTCAACAATATCGCCTCTGGCTCTGAAGGTAGAACGTTCGAGTACCAAGTCGTTTCTTGTGTATTGGACACTGATAAGATGTCTTAACAAGTCATCTCTTGCAATTTCGTCCCCGACTTTTAGTTCTACAGAACCTCTAAAATAATTTTCAGGTAAACCTAAACCATAAATGCAGCTGACAGAAGATACTATAATAACATCATTTCTTTCATAAAGGCATCTTGTTGCGTTGTGTCTAAGTCTGTCAATTTCGTCATTTATGGACGCAGATTTTTCGATAAATGTATCCGTTCTCGGAATGTATGCTTCAGGCTGATAATAATCGTAGTAACTTATAAAATATTCTACAGCGTTCTCTGGGAAAAGCTCTTTAAATTCATTATATAATTGTGCGGCAAGAGTCTTGTTGTGGGCAATTATTAATGTCGGTTTTTGAACCTTTTCTATTACATTTGCGATAGTAAAAGTTTTGCCGGAACCTGTTATACCCAAAAGTGTCTGAGTATCATCTCCTCTTTGAAGGCCATCGACAAGCTGTTGAATTGCTTTTGGTTGATCACCTGCGGGTTTGTATTTTGATGAAATTTTAAACTTTCTGTATTCCATATTATTTTTTTATTCTTGAAGATATTGCTCCGTTAGATTTTTTCAAAACTCTTTTGGGAGGAATTTCTTCTTCAAATTTTATTTCGTATTTTCCATTTATGTATTTTATTACGGATTTTAATGATTGGGGCATCGTTTTTGCCGGTGTAAGTTCCACTACAGACAAAACTCTTGGAACATCAGTCTTTTCTAACTGGATTATGTAATCATAATCTTTTAAAGCTTTTGTTTTTGCAAATTTTTCAGGCATTCCGTTTTTTATATATGAAGACATTATTGCTTTTAGAGTATCTTCAATGCTGTCAGCTTTGAGCGTAACCAATTTACCTGAAATATCCGAATATAAATCGTTTATTGAATTTTGATCGCAAACAAAGCTTTCCGGCTCTATTTTGTGGATGAAGGAAAGTAAGTCATTGTAATTTGTTTTATTTGGTAAAAATTTTACCATTGAATTAAGTTCTGTATTAATTTCCGGTTTATTCTCTATTAAATATATTCTTTTATTTTTTAAGGCAGTTTTTAAAAGCATGTCAACAAAAGTTGTTTTACCGGAATTAGAAGGTCCCGAGATTATTATATTTTTGCCGTTGTCTGCAAGCTGTGCAATCCAATTGAAAACTTCTGCTGTTAAAAATCCGTTTTTAATAAGAGTTTCCGGTTGAATTTCTTCCACCTTTTTAATTGTAATGTTTAATCCTGAATTGCTAACATCTGTTCCGATAATTGTTATTTGGTATTTATCGGTTTTTAGTGTTTTTATTCCGTTAAAATCTTCGCAGCCGCATTGACTTGATATTGTGTTTTTAATGAAAGAGAGCTGCTTTTCTGTAAGTTTTATTTCTGTATTCAAAATTTTATTATCAATATTTATATAAACACTTTTTGTAGCATTTATCATTACTTCAGAAACTTTTTCATTATCAATGAGATATTGTATTTCCCCAAAATTTGATATTGATTCATATAAATTGTCTGTAATAACATCTTTGTCGATGTCAGCAATTTGTAAGTGATCAGCTGCAATTTTGTGTTCTACAAAACTTTTTACTAATTCTTTCTGTCTGTTTTTAGAATATTCAAACCAAACAGGTGTCATATCTATTTTTTCTAAAAGAGAGCGTTTTAAATCTGATAGTATATCTTCAGTGGAAACCTCTGCAATTTCTATCTCTTTTTCTTTTTCTTTTATTTCCGCTATTTTTGTAATGTTTTCAGAAAAACGAAGCGGTTTATGTTCAATATTAGTATTTGTCTTTTGTATGTTAAATCTTGCGCTTAAATTACTTTTGTTTTGCATATTATATCCTTTTATAATAAATATTATCCGAAATTAACAGAGCCAAATTCTTATA
>CACYCU010000217.1 GCA_902772945.1 uncultured bacterium
CGGCTGTGCGCTGGGAAGATCTATCTTATTGATAACCGGAAAAACATCGAGATCATGATCAAGTGCCATATACACATTTGCAAGAGTTTGCGCCTCAACACCCTGTGTTGCATCAACAATAAGCAATGCGCCTTCGCAAGCTGCAAGCGAACGGGATACTTCATATGAAAAATCAACGTGTCCGGGAGTATCAATCAAATTTAATTCATATTCCTTGCCGTCTTTTGCGTTATATGTCATTCTTGCGGAATTAAGCTTGATTGTAATTCCTCTCTCACGCTCAATATCCATAGAATCCATAATTTGGTTCTGCATATCACGCTCTGCAACTGTGCCTGTTTTTTCTAACAAACGGTCAGCAAGGGTAGATTTTCCGTGATCAATGTGGGCAATAATACAAAAATTTCTTACATTTTCTCTGTATTTCATAGTTTTTATCTTATCATAAGAAAATAAAAAATAAAAACCATTCTTGCTTATGATTTATTTTTGTCGTAAAATCTTGCCATAGAACTAGGAGAAAAGTATGAATGAGCTTTTAAAAAAATCAGCAACAGAGCAAAGCAAAGCTCTTAAAAATAAAGAAATTTCAGCTGTTGAATTAACAAATGCAGCTTTTGAAAGAATAGACGAACTCGACGAAAAACTCGGCGCATTTAATTCTTTGACAAAAGAAACAGCAATTGAAACAGCAAAAAAAGTTGATGAAAAAATTGCAAAAGGTGAAGAATTGCCTCTTTTAGCAGGTATTCCTTTGGCTTTGAAAGATAATATGAATCTTGTAGGTTCTAAAACCACAGCTTCATCAAAAATATTAGAAAATTTTGTATCTCCGTTTAATGCAACGGTTACAGAAAAATTGTTAAACAATTTAGTACCGATTGTTGGAAAAGCCAATCTTGATGAATTTGCAATGGGTTCTTCAAACGAAAACTCCGCATTCAAAAAAGTTCATAACCCCTGGGATTTAAACAAAGTTCCGGGAGGTTCATCAGGCGGCTCTGCGGCATCAGTTTCATCCTGCGAAGCTACATTAGCTCTAGGTTCTGACACAGGCGGATCTATCAGGCTGCCGGCATCATTCTGCGGTATTGTAGGGATGAAGCCGACTTACGGTAGAGTTTCACGCTACGGTCTAATTGCATTTGCATCATCATTGGATCAAATAGGACCTTTTGCAAGAACCGTAGAAGATGCAGCAAACTTGCTTGAAGTTATATCAGGACATGATCCTAAAGATTCAACTTCTTTGAATTTGCCTGTAGAACATTATGCCGCAAACCTCGATAACGATATTAAAGGATTAAAAGTCGGCGTAATAAAAGAACTTATGTCAGAAGGTCTTTCTGATGACGTTCAAAAGGCAATGCAAAACGCTATTGAAGATTATAAAAAGCTTGGCTGCGAAATTGTTGAAATTTCCTTACCGAATTTGAAACATTCAATAGGAATTTATTATATTTTGGCAACAGCAGAATGTTCTTCTAATCTGGCTCGTTTCGATGGTGTAAAATACGGTTATAGAACGCCTGATGCAAAAAATTTATTGGAAATGTACACAAAAACAAGAGCGGAAGGTTTCGGGCCTGAAGTTAAACGTCGTATAATGCTTGGAACTTATGCATTGTCATCAGGATATTATGATGCTTATTACAAAAAAGCTCAACAAATGAGAGCATTAGTAACAAGAGATTTTGTGGAAGCATTCAAAAAGGTTGATATTTTGATTTCGCCAACTTGTCCAAATACAGCATTTGAGCTTGGTGCAAAATCGTCTGATCCTTTATCTATGTATTTGACAGATATTGCAACAATTTCAGCAAACTTGGCAGGAATTCCGGGTATGAGCGTTCCTGCAGGATTTGATAAAGACGGCATGCCAATAGGATTGCAAATTCTTGCACCGCAATTACAAGAAAGTAAGATGTTTAATGCTGCTCACAAGTTTGAAAGAGCAAATGACTATTACTTGCAATTGGCAAAAATATAATTTATTTTTTTCAATAAGAAAAGGCGGATTTTAAAAATCCGCCTTTTCTTATGTATAAATTATTCTTTTGTATATTCTGCATCTATTACATCATCGTCTTTTTTATCCTCTGTTGAAGATGCACTTTCTGATGATGCTGTTGCTTGATCTTCTTTTCGAACAGCTTCGTAAGCTTTTTGAGAAATACTAAACATTGTTTGTTGTAATTCGTCAGATAATTTTTTCAATTCTTCTGTCGGTTTGTTTTCATCTAAAGCTTTTTGAAGTGCTGCTTTTTGTTCATCAAGTTTTGCTTGATCAGCAGAATCGATTTTGCCTTCAAAATCTTTTACTATTCTGTCAGCTGAACCAATCAATGATGTTGCATTGTTTTTAATTTCAGCTTCTTCTTTTTTCTTCTTATCTTCTTGAGCATTTGCTTCTGCTTCTTTTACC
>CACYCU010000218.1 GCA_902772945.1 uncultured bacterium
CCGATTGATAAAGAAGCGCCGAAAGGAAGAATAATTTTGCCTCAAGTTCAGACGCTTCGGGATCTTTTAGATAGCAATTGTCTTGTATATACTGTTAAAGAAACAGAATTAAAACAAGCTCTGAACAATTTGAAAGAACCCCCTTCGCTTGTTATAACAGATTCTCAAGCATTTCGTCAGGTGAGTGAAATTGTGCCGGAGAATGTTCCTTTAACATCTTTTTCCATTCTTTTTGCACGATTAAAAGGTGATTTAGATGCCTTTATTGAAGGAGCAAAGGCAGTTGAAAATTTGAAAGACGGAGATTTAGTATTAATTTTGGAAAGCTGTACGCACCATGCAATAGAAGATGATATCGGCAGAGTAAAAATACCAAATCTTTTACGCAAAAAGACCGGAAAAAATCTTGTTATACATAACTATGCAGGTCATGATTTCCCTGAAAACGTTAATGATTACAGCTTGATTATTCATTGCGGTGCTTGTATGACAAACAGGAGAGAAGTTTTATCAAGAATTTTGAGGGCAAATTCTGCCGGTGTACCGATTACAAATTACGGAATAGTTATTTCATATTGTCTTGGAATTTTAGAAAGAGCAGTTAAACCATTAAAATAATACAAAAATATGATAAAAAATTATAATTTTATTTATAATATATTTTTATGTATGATTCTGAAGATAAAGAATTAAAAAAAGTCGGTTTGGAATTAATGTTTATGACACCTGAAAAGGGTGCTTCAGAAAACTGGATTACGGCAGTAGAGCTTGCCAAAATGGTTGAGCTTCCTGTTGAAATTGTTAAAAAGAAATTGACAATTTTAAAAGATGCGGGAATTGTAAGGGTAAAAGGTATAAATCCGAAATATTGGCGATTTGATGATTATAGTTTTCAAAGAATGGATGAAGATGATGAGATTTATATGCTTTTGTGCAGTTTTGATGATGTAGATTTTGACAGGTATTTTCAGTACTAAAATTTTTGATTTACTTTGTCGTTTATGGTATTATCCGAATATGAGTGAGAAAAAAATAAAATTAGGACTAATAGGGCTTGGAACGGTTGGTTCCGGAGTTTTTAAAACATTAAAAAATTTTGATAATATTGAGATAGTTAAAATTGCAGTAAAAAACGTTAACAAACCCCGTAATATAGAAGGTTTGGATAATTCTATTTTGACTGATAATCCGTACGAAATAGTTGAAGATCCGCAGATAGATATAGTTGCAGAGCTAATTGGCGGCGTTGAACCTGCGTATGATCTTATAAAAAAAGCTATAGAAAACGGCAAACATATTGTTACTGCAAATAAAGAACTTTTAGCAAAAAATGGTGAAGAACTTTTTACTTTTGCAGAACAGCACAACAAAGTTATTTTGTATGAAGCTGCCATAGCGGGTGGAATTCCTTTGATTATGCCTATCAAAACAATACTTGCAGGTAATAAAATAAATAAAATTGAGGCTATTGTTAACGGCACAACAAATTACATTTTAACCAAAATGGATGTGCAGGGTGCATCTTATGATGATGTTTTGAAAGAGGCACAGGAATTGGGTTATGCCGAAGCTGATCCGACAGGTGATGTAGAGGGCTTTGATGCTGCATACAAAATTGCAACATTAGCGACAATAACTTTTAAAAAACGCATAAAAATAGAAAAAATATACAGAGAAGGAATTACAAAAATTCGTCCTCAAGATATGAAAGCCGCAAATGATTTGGGTTACAAAATAAAATTAATAGCATCAGGAAAAATTGATGAATTTGGTAATGCTGATGTAAGAGTTCATCCTATGCTTGTTTCTCAAAAAACAACTCTTGCACACGTTGACTATGTAACAAATGCAGTAACTTTAACGGGACATCCTATCGGATGTATAACGCTTTCGGGTCCCGGGGCGGGTGAATTTCCAACTGCAAGTTCTGTTGTTGGTGATGTACTTTCAATAGCAGCAGAGTTAGGCAAATCTGATTATATATTGCCAATGATGAGATGTCATCATGAAGATAATGCGCATATGATTGATATTTCTGAAACCAAAAATAAATATTATCTTTCAATAAATGCAAAGAACAATATGGGTGTGATTGGTAAAATAGGTACAATATGTGCTGAAAACAATATTAGTTTGGCAAGCATAGTACAAAAATGTGTATCCGAAGATAATACGGCTGATATCACTGTAATAACAGAAATAGCATCAGAAAGTGCTATGCAAAATGCAATTAAACTTATAGAAAATGACGGCTCAAAAGTCAACAGTCTGATTAGAGTTCAGGTGTAATATAATTTATATTAAGATAGTATTTATTACCGGATTTATCTTCTATAATTTCTTTAAATTCCTCTGGGGCACCATTTTGTATTGGTGTGTATTCAAATTCTCTATATTCAACTAAATAGCCATCTTTGTTGTATACTGTTGAGTTTGACGGTAAATCCTTTTTGTCACTGTATTCAAAATCTTCTCTATAAGTTAAATCAGTACCATTGTTATCATAATACCATCGAGTTGTTACATTTTTATCTGAATCTAAATTTTCTCGTTTTATAATATGTTTTTTATTATCTATTTTTGTAGTTACAGATGTATAATATTTTTCACCTGTATC
>CACYCU010000219.1 GCA_902772945.1 uncultured bacterium
AATTGGCTTGTTTTAGGCGGTTTTGTTGCAAAAGGTGTAGGGCAAGCATTTGATCCAAAACAAGAAAACTTGTTTAATATTTCAAAACAGGGAAAAGGAATAAAGCATTGGCTTCAAAATGTATCACTTAAATCTCAAAAGGAAATAATTGCGCAAGGTGGCAATGTTGAAAAGAATTTAAGAAAATTAAATATTGCACAGATGTCAGGAATCGCTTATTCTGCTATAATGCTTGGTGTACTTCTGCCAAAACTTAACATTTGGATGACAAGGGGTAAAAATAAACAAAATGTTTCAAGTGATGAAAAAACAAATAATATTACATTTAAATCAAATACAATCTCAATGGAAGAATTTTCTAAAAAGATTACAAATTAAAAACAATAGGTGAAATAATGAAAAAGATAATATGCTACGGAGATTCAAATACATTCGGATTTAATCCAAAAAACGCTTCAAGATATGACGAAAATATTTGTTGGACTTCTGTCTTGCAAAAGGAATTAGGTGTTCAATATGAAGTTATAAATGAAGGTATGTGTGATAGAACAGGATTTGTAAATAATACGAAAGGTTTTTTATTTTCGGCGTCAAAACACTTTCCTAAATTTATTTCTGAATCTGAAAATATAGATGTTTTGATTCTTTGGATAGGAACAAATGATTTGCAGTTTCAATATAATATAAGCATTAGTGCAATAGAAGAAGGATTGGAAAATTTAATTAAATTAGCTGAAACTAAAGCTGAAAAAATAATTATCATTCCTCCTGTAATCTTGAACGAAAAAATATTAGAAGGTGCTTTTAATTATCAGTTTGATGAAACAAGTATTGCGAAATCCAAAAAAGTAGGAAAAATATACGAAAATCTTTCAAGTATCTATCACTGTACGTTTTTTGACGTAAATAAATTTGTAAAACCGTCTGATATTGACGGATTACATTATGATGAAATTTCTCATAAAATAGTTGCAAAAAATTTGGCTAAATTATTTTGAAAGCTGTATTGAATATTTTTTTGTAATAATATATTATTAAAAAGTTTATGCGTAAATTATGTCTAAAAAAGAAAATTTTTTAATACAAAATAGAGAATATATTGAATGGACTAATACATGGATAGAAAATTCAACTGAAATTGATGCTGATCGAATACTTTTGATTGGCGATTCTGTTTTAAGACAAATAAGAGGAAAATTAGGCTCGATAGTTGGTAAGAATGCAGATTTTGTCGGAACTTCAAGAGCTTTGTCTGACCCAAGTTTTTATAATATTTTTGATGCTTTCTTCTTAAATAACATATACAAATATTCAAAAGTATTGATCAATATCGGCACAAATCACGGGCATTATCTTAAAACTAATACAAGTTTGGAGTATAAAAAAGAATATTCTGAAAATTTTGAAAATTTTATAAAATATATAATGCAAAAATTTCCCAATATAGTTATATTATTAGGCACACCTTGGACTAAAAAAGATAATACAAAGGTTTTTGATAATGATTTTAATGAAGAACTTTTGTCAAAAAATAAAATACAAACAGAAATTGCAAATAAATACGGATTAAAAACTGTGGATTTATATTCTCATATAATGCAAAATAAAGAATATTATAAATATACAGATCATGTCCATTTTGTGTCTTTAAAAATAAAGAATCTTTTAGAAAAATATATTGCATCTGCTATTTATCCGGAAATTAAAATAAATTTAAAACCTCCGAAAATTGCAGATATTATCAAGTCTAAAATTAAAAATCTTTTTGGTTTATCTTAATATTACATTTCTGATTTTTCTAAAAATACAACTATAATATCCAAAAAATCTTTTATTTTAAGTTTTGAAACTTGTTCGTTAGTTAAATCTATAGATTTTTCACAATGAAAATAATCTTTTATAAGTTGGTATATTTCAGCTTTTTCGATAAGATTATCTTTATGCCTTACGGGTGTTGTTGTAAGTTTTTTTCTGAGTTGATCTTTATTCAAAACCCTTCCGTCTATAGAATTAAAAATACTTTCTATGATAGGTCTTCCCTTTTTTATAAATGAATTAGGAACATACCATGATTTATTATTCATTATGATATTTTCGATATCATTATACGTAGCGTATTTGTATTCCGAAGTGAATTCACCCATGGTTTTATTTAAAAATTTATTTTTTACGTAAATATCAAAATCCATAATAATCCCCGTATATTAATAAAGTTTTTTGCTTTTAAAAATTTGCCTATATTTATAGTTTTGTAAATATTTTTTGTTTTAATTAAAAATAAACTATAATGTAAGTATTATGGAAAAAATAAAAGAATCACCAAATGCAGGTACATTTTACCCTGCAGAAAGAAAAGAACTAAAAAAGTTAATAAAAAGTTTTTCGGAAAATAGTAAAAACTATTATGAAGTTTCAACTCGTGCTGTAATTGTTCCGCATGCAGCGCTTGTTCATTCCGGAAGAATTGCATATGAAGGCATATGCCAAATAGATAAAAGTGTAGAAAATGTTTTTATAATAGCACCTTCTCACAAAGTTGAGTTTGAAGGACTTGCACTATTAGCATCAGAAAAATGGAAGACTCCTCTTGGTAATGTGAAGATTAATCAAGAAATTTGTCTTGATATGGTTGAAAAATTCGGTGCTGATTATAATACTGAAGCTTTTGAAAATGAATACTCAATTGAGGTTTTGCTTCCTTTAATACAAACAGCTTTGAAAGATGCAAATATTGTTCCGATTTTGGTAGGAAGAGAAAGACCTGACGGTATTGAAAAAGTTATTGCGGAATATTACGGAGATACATCCAATGCATTTGTTATTTCTTCAGATTTGAGTCATTTTTTAAATAATGCAGACTCCAGAAAAGTTGATCTTATAACTGCAGATATGATTGAAACCGGTAATATTCTTCATTTTAGGTACGAACAGGCATGTAATGCTATTGCTATAGCAGGGCTTGTTCAATATGTAAACAGAAATAAATATTCGCTAATAAGAATTGATATGAGCAATTCATCTGTTACAACAGGTGATGCAAACAGAGTTGTCGGATATGGAAGCTGGTTTTTGTATGAAGGCAGCAAAAATGAATTTATTGAAAAATATTATTCAAAATATATTTTAAATCTTGTTAGAACTGTTATTGAATCAGCAATTGATAAGACTGATGTGACGATAAATTATGCTCAAATTTTGGATGAACAAGGTGCATGTTTTATTACTCTTGAACAAGATGACAAATTGAGAGGATGTATCGGGTCAATTATTGCTCACCAGCCTCTTATTAATGACATTATTGAACATTCGAGAAATGCGGCATTCAATGACAGACGCTTTGAACCGGTAACTAAGGAAGATTTGAAAAATCTGAAAGTTTCTGTTTCAGTATTGAATCCGCCAAGAAGAATAGGATTTTCCACAGAAGCGGATTTGCTTGATAAGATTACTCCGGACAAAGACGGAATAATTATAAAAGATGGAAAACACCAAGCTCTTTATCTGCCGTCTGTTTGGGATGAAATTTCAGATAAAAAAGAATTTTTGGACACGCTAAAAATGAAGGCGGGCTTTGCTCCTGATTATTTCTCGCCTACATTTGAAGCTTATAAGTTTGATACTCTTAGTATTAAAGAATAATTAGTATTTTTGAACAAAATCTTTTAGTTTTTCAATTGAAGGATTATGGTTTAGAAGTTCGCCTTCAATAATTTTGGTGTTGTCAGAAACACTTGGTCTGAGGTTTTCGACAGTGCCCCCAAAACCGCTTCCGCCTGAAGTTGCAAACAATATAATTTTTTTGTTTGAGAAATCGTAATTTTCTAAAAATGTGTTAATAATTGTAGGCGCAACATACCACCATATCGGAAACCCAAGATAAATAGTATCATACTTTTCGATATGTGCATCAGAATCTTCAATTTCAGGACGAAAACTTTTATCTCTCATCTCAACAGAGCTGCGAGAATTTCTATCCATCCAATTTAAATCAGCGTCTGTGTATGGTTCTACTGGTTTAATTTCATACAAATCAGCTCCTGCTGCTTTGGCTAAATTCTTGGCAACCTCTGCAGTAACTCCGCTTGCAGAAAAATAAGCAACTAAATTTTTAACCATATAACCCTCCTTTTTGGATTTTATTATAACATAAAAAGCTCTGTTATGAAAACAGAGCTTTTTAAATATTTTGCATAGTTAAATATTGTTATTTAACCATGCTTAATGGCTTTGGGCCTGCGTTAACGATTTCTGAAGGCATATTTGGATATTTGCTTGAGAAGTTATCTGCAAACATTTGAGCCAATTTATTAGCAGCTTCATCATATGCAGATTTATCAGACCACATACCTCTTGCGTCCAACATTTCATCAGGAACGTTAGGACAGCTTGTCGGATAATCTACATTGAATACATCGTGGTGTTTGAATTCTACTGAATCAAAAGATCCGTTCAATGCTGCTGATACCATAGCTCTTGTGTAAGCCAATTTCATTCTCTTAGCACCTGATGAAGCAGAACCGCCTGCCCATCCTGTATTTACCAAGTAAACTTTAGTACCGTATTGGTCTAATTTGTCGCCTAACATTTTTGCATAAACTGAAGCGTCCATAGGCATGAATGGTTCACCAAACAATGTAGAGAATGTTGGAACAGGTTCTGTAATTCCGCGTTCAGTTCCAGCTAATTTTGATGTGAAACCTGTTACAAAGTGGTACATAGCAGCGTTTTTGTCCAATCTTGAAATCGGAGGTAATACACCGAAAGCATCAGCTGTTAAAAATACTACTACTTTTGGAATTCCACCCATTGATGGGATTGCTGCATTATTGATGTAGTTTACAGGATAGCCGACACGTGTGTTTTCTGTTAAAGAACCATCTGCAAAATCTAATTCTCTTGTTTCAGAATCCATAATAACGTTTTCTACCAATGAACCAAACTTAATAGCGTGATAAATATCAGGTTCATTTTCTTCTGTAAGGTTAATACATTTAGCGTAGCATCCGCCTTCAAAGTTAAATACACCATCAGGTGACCAACCGTGTTCGTCATCACCGATTAATTTTCTTGAAGGATCTGCAGATAACGTAGTTTTACCTGTTCCTGAAAGTCCAAAGAATACAGCTGTTTCATGAGTTTCAGGATCCATATTTGCTGAACAGTGCATCGGAAGTACGTTTTTCTTAGTCATAACATAGTTCATTGTAGCAAATACTGACTTTTTGATTTCGCCTGAATATTGAGAACCGGCGATGATAATCATATGAGCTTCATAGTCAATTGCTATGCAAGCTTCGGAATTTGTACCGTCAACTGCAGGGTCGCATTTAAATCCCGGGGCGCAAATGATTGTATAATCTGCTTCACCATAAGATGCCAATTCTTCTGCTGTTGGTCTGATTAACAATTGATGAATAAACATGTTTTGTGATGCCATTTCGTTAATAACTCTGAATTTTTGAGTATATTTTTTATCAGCACCGGCAAAACCGTCAAAAATAAATACTTCTTTGCCGTTCAAATAATTAATCATTTTTGATTTAATTGAATTGAAAGCTTCTCTTGAAATCGGGCGGTTAACTTTTCCCCAAGCAATATCATCGTGAATACTTGGTGTATCAACAATGAATTTGTCCTTAGGAGAACGGCCTGTGTATTTTCCTGTTGTAACAACAAGTGCGCCGTTGTTTGCCAAAGTTCCTTCTCCACGTCTTAAAGCTGCTTCTGTCAATTGAGCAGGAGTCCAGTTTCTGTGAACTGCAGACGGAGAAGTAATTCCTAATTTTTCAATACCATAAGTTTCCATAAATTTCTCCTTTTAAGTGTCACTTATACAACCATAAATATAGTACAAATTCTTTCTTTTTGCAAGTGTTTTAAGGTCTTAAATGTTAATAAAAATTATGCTTTCATTCCTTCAAGTATCCAATTACGAGCTTGGAGAGCTTCTTCTTTTGTCAATGGTGGTGTGTTTTTTAATGGATATGGGATATTCAGGCTTTCGTATTTTGGAATTGCCATGTCGTGATAGGGAAGAACATCAAGTGCTTTTATGTTTTTTAAAGTCTTTAAAAATTCTCCCAAACGGATTAAATATTCTTTCTTAAAGGTAATTTCGGGCACAACAACGTGTCTAATCCATACGGGGATTTGTTTTTCGGACAAATATTTTGCAAATTCAAGGATATTTTTGTTTGAATGTCCTGTAAGTTTTTTGTGTTCCTCATCATCAATGTGCTTAATATCAAGAAGTACCAAATCTGTGTACTTCATGAGTTCATCAAACTTGTTGAGAACTCCCTCGCCTCTATGGGAAGAGGGGCTAAACATCACCCCTGATGTATCTAAAGCCGTATGAATTTCCCTTTTCTTAGCCTCTTTAAAAAGTTCCGTTACAAAATAAATTTGCATCAACGGCTCTCCGCCTGTAACGGTGATACCGCCTTTGCAAAACTCTTTTACGCTGTCATATTGAGATAAAATATCAGATACTGACATCTTTTGATTTTCATTTACCACCCAGGTGTCCGGGTTATGGCAATACATACAGCGCATGGGACAGCCCTGCAAAAAAACAACAAAACGAATCCCCGGCCCATCAACTGTACCGCAGGATTCGATTGAATGAATATTTCCTAAAATTTCTCCCATTTCTATACGTTTGAATGAGTTTGACTATTTTCTAACGACGGTTTTTTCGCTGAAAAATCTGATGGCATAGTCATTCTGCCAACACTTTCTCTTTTTTCAACAGAAGATGTCTCAGCAGATGATACATTTGAAGATGGTTTGCTTGAAGAACCTAGTGATGAATGGAAGGTTCTTGAGATGACATCATCCTGTTGTTCTTTTGTTAATTTGTTGAAATTAACTGCATAACCAGAAACTCTAACTGTTAATTGAGGATATTTTTCAGGATGAGCTTGTGCATCTATTAAAGTTTCTCTGTTAAAAACATTTACGTTTAAATGATGACCGCCTTTTTCAACATATCCGTCAAGCAGGTTGATTAAATTTTCTTCTTGCATGTTAGTAGTCATTTTATATCTCCTTAGTTATTACATACATCTTCACAGCATCCGCAATCAAAACTTACGTTCAAATCACCCATAAATACTTCATCTTTTCCTAAAGCGTTTGGTATAATTGAAAATGTATTTGAAATTCCGTCTTGAGCATCCCCAAATGGTAATTTGGCAACAGAAGCAAGAGAGGCAACAGCTCCGTTGCTGTCACGACCATGCATAGGATTTGCACCCGGAGCTAAAGGAACTCCTTGTTTTCTTCCATCCGGAGTGTTTCCTGTTTTTTTACCGTAAACTACGTTTGATGTAATTGTTAATATGGACATAGTTGGAATTGAATTACGGTATGTATAATGTTTTCTTATTTTGCTCATAAATGAATGAACTAAATCTACTGCGATTTGATCAACTCTGTCATCATTGTTTCCGTATTTTGGAAATTCGCCTTGAATATCGTAATCAACTACAATTCCGTTTTCATCACGAATGGTTTTAACTTTTGCATATTTGATTGCAGAAAGTGAATCTGCAACAACAGAAAGTCCTGCAATGCCTGTTGCAAAATAGCGTTTTACATCTCTGTCGTGTAAAGCCATTTGTGCTTTTTCATAACAATATTTGTCGTGCATATAATGAATTACGTTAAGAGTATTTACATAAAGTCCTGCAAGCCATTCCATCATATCATCGTATCTTTCCATAACTTCATCGTAATCAAGATATTCTGATGTTATAGGACGGTATTTCGGTCCGACTTGTTCTTTCAATCTTTCATCAACACCGCCGTTTATTGCATAAAGCAGACATTTTGTAAGATTTGCTCTTGCTCCGAAAAATTGCATTTCTTTACCGATAACCATTGATGATACACAGCAGGCAATAGCATAATCATCTCCGTGAACTACTCTCATCATATCATCATTTTCATACTGAATAGAAGATGTTGTAATAGAAATATGTGCAGCATATTGTTTAAAGTTATGCGGCAATCTTGTGGACCATAACACTGTCATATTCGGTTCCGGGGCAGTTCCCAGATTCTCCAAAGTATGAAGGTATCTGAAAGAATTTTTTGTAACCAAAGTTCTTCCGTCAACACCCATACCGCCTATTGATTCTGTAATCCAGGTAGGATCACCTGAGAAAAGCGCATTGTATTCCGGTGTTCTTGCAAATTTTACCAGTCTCAGCTTCATTATAAAATGATCAATCATTTCTTGAGCTTCTGATTCTGTTATTATTCCTTCTTTTAAGTCTCTTTCAATAAAAATATCTAAGAAAGTAGAAGTTCTGCCGATTGACATTGCAGCGCCATTTTGTTCTTTTACGGCAGATAAATATCCGAAATACAACCATTGAATAGCTTCTTTTGCATTTCTTGCCGGCTTTGTAATGTCAAATCCATAAATTTTACCCAATTCCGCCATTTCCCATAATGCGTGAATTTGTTCAGATATTTCTTCTTTTAATTGTATTTTATCGGGAGTCATTTCTCCGTCAATTGAGTTAAATTGATCGAATTTATCATATACCAGCCTATCAATACCATATAGTGCAATACGTCTGTAATCTCCGATAATACGGCCTCTGCCGTATGCGTCAGGTAGTCCTGTTAGTATTGCTGCGTGTCTGGCTTTTCTCATTTCCGGTGTATAAGCGTCAAAAACTCCCTGATTATGTGTTTTTCTGTATTTTGTAAATATTTCGCTGATTTCAGGATTGACCTGATATCCATAGGACTTGCAGGCGCTTTCAGCCATTCTGATACCGCCAAAAGGTTGTAAAGACCGTTTAAGAGGCTTGTCTGTTTGTAATCCTACAATTTTTTCTAAATTTTTATCGATATATCCTGCACCGTGTGAAGTAATAGTGGATACAATATCTGTATCCATATCTAAAACGCCGCCTTTTTCCTGTTCTTCTTTTAATAGCTTCAAGCATTGATCCCACAGTTTTGTAGTAGCTGATGTAGGACCGGTAAGAAAACTTGAATCGCCTGTATACGGTGTGTAATTACGTTGAATGAAGTCTCTTACATTAATTTCTTTATTCCATTTTCCTGATACGAATTTAGACGTTGGGTAAACTTTAGGTTCAGCCATAATCATAAATTATCCCCCTATTGTATATTTTTAATGAGTCTGATAGCATGGTTTATTATACAATATAAATACAAAAGGGCTATATTTGTTAAGCTGTTTTTGTACTTTTGTAAACAATTACAGGCTTTTTGCCATATAATGTATCTCTTGACATAAGTTATATTTTTTAATATTTTCAAAAAGAGGTATAAATTATGATCGATGAAATTTTAGCGTTTACGGATAAGCTTGGAAGGCTTTTGGCAACTTTTAAAATAAGTTTAATTTTGGGCATAATAATAAACATTGGGATAATATATGTTTTATTCAAAATGACTGAAATTTTGATGACTAAGTTGAAAGAAAAGTTCAGTTCAAGTGAAAATTCGCTGGCGGTAAATCATGTCATTCCTATATTTGAAAAAATAGTAAAATTCCTTATTGTTTTTATAATCACTGCGTCATTTTTACAAAGTCAAGGTTATTCTTTAACTTCACTAATTGCAGGTTTTGGAATTACAGGTTTGGCTGTTGGCTTTGCTGCTCAGCAAACTATTGCATCAATATTTGGAACATTTTCCATTGTTGCTGATAAAGTTTATAAAATTGGTGATTATATAAAGGTTAACAATTATGAAGGATATGTAGAAAGTATAAATTTAAGGTCTACAAAAATTAGAACTCTGGATAATTATCTTGTAACTGTTCCTAATGATATATGTGCGGATAGTGTTGTGGAAAATGTTTCCAAAGCTTCAAAAAGAAAACTGGATATGACATTGGGAGTTACTTATGACACATCTGATGAAAAAATTCAGAAAGCTATTGATATAGTAAAAGAGGTGTTAACAGAGCGTTCCGATATTCATAAAGATTTTCATGTATACTTGGATACACTTGATAGCAGTTCTATTAATATTAAATTATTTGCATATGTTAAAACCAAATCATATTTTAATTTTCTGCAAATTAGAGGAAGTGTTTATCAATCAATAATAAGAAAATTCAGAGCTGAGGGCATTGATTTTGCATTCCCGTCAAGAACTATATATATGGCAAAATGAATATTAAGATAATAGCACTAGGAAAAATAAAAGAAAAATTTTTAAAAGACGGAATTGATGAATTTTTGAAACGCCTTTCACCCTACGCTTCTGTAGAAATTGTAGAATTGTCTCCCATAGAGATAAAAGATGAACATTTAACCAAAAGAGTTTTGAAAGAAGAAGGAGAAAAAATTCTTTCTGTAATAAAACCTCAATCATATGTTATAACTTTGGAAATACAGGGAAGAGAGTTATCATCTGAACAATTTGCTGGAAAAATCAAAGAACTGACAAACGAAGGAATATCAGAAATAGTATTTGTTATAGGTTCTTCCTGTGGAATATCTGAGGATGTTTCTAAAAGAGCAGATTTCAAGTTGAGCATGTCCAGAATGACTTTTTTACACCAATTTGCAAGATTAATTTTAATTGAGCAGATATACAGAGCGTTTAAGATTATAAAAGGTGAAATTTATCATAAATAATATAAATAGATGTGTACTTTTTATAAAAAAACATTATTATAAAAATATGCAGAAATTTTCTTTATTGATATTATTTTTATTAATTTTAGCAGGAAGCAATGTTCTTGCAGATGATTTGTGGGATAATTTTGGGGATTCTAATGTATATGGTCAAGAAGCTGTGACAGACGATGATTTTGAAAAAGCCTTGGAAAGCAAACAAAAAAAGAAGGTAAAAAAAGATAAAAATATTCCAAAAGGAGAGAGCTTTTCCCAGAGCAATGAAACTGAAATTCTGACAAATACCTCAAAAGAACCTCAAATACTATTAATTCCGCTTCCGTTAAAGGTAAATGATAACTATACTATACCTATAGGACATTATGAAGTAGAAGGTGTAAAAGAAGATGGAGAAGTATACCTGAAATTATATCAAGCGCATAGTTTGATGGCAAAAATACCTGCTGAAGAAACTTATGACGATTTTGGAGAGGATGCAATAAATTTTGTAAAACTTCAGCCGCATGGAGATTATCATGTAGAAATTTTGTATGGTGGCTTGGATTTTAACGCATTTGCAATAATTGACATAGAATAATCTAATTGATAAAATTGTTCTGAGGGGAATACAAATGAAAAGAGCAATAATTATGGTTATTGATTCCATGGGCATAGGTGCCATGGATGATTGCAGAGATTTTAACGATGTTCCGGAATGTAATACATTAAAGAACGTTTGTGAATTTAATGGCGGCTTAAACGTTCCCAATATGGGAAAAATGGGATTGGGAAATATTCAAGACTTTAAAGGTATTGAAAAAGAAAAGAATCCGACAGCCCAGTACGGAACAATGATTGAAAAATCAAAAGGTAAAGATACAACAACTGGACATTGGGAAATGGCAGGATTAATTTCTCAAAAGCCGTTTTCAACGTATCCTGAAGGTTTCCCAAATGATTTAATAGAAAAATTTGTATCAAAAACCGGCTGTAAAGGTGTTCTTGCAAATCGTCCGGCAAGCGGTACTGCTATTATAGAGGAACTTAATGATGAACATCACAAAAC
>CACYCU010000220.1 GCA_902772945.1 uncultured bacterium
CCCTACGGTCAAGTTCTTATTTTTACAAAGTTTTTTGAGTTTTGAAATAGCTCTGTTTTCAATTTGTCTTATGCGCTCTCGTGAAACTCCGTATTGAGAACCTATTTCATCAAGAGTTTTTTTAGTACCGTTGTTATCAAGTCCGAAACGTAATATCAAAACGTCACGTTCTTTAGGACTCAGTTGGTTTAACATTTTTCTTATATCGTCAAAAAGATTTTCTTGAGAAACTCTGCTGTCGGGTGTGATTGAAGATTCATCAACAATAAAATCAGCAATTTTTGATGAATCTTCTGATGAATTTGCCGGAGTTTCCATGCTTATTGTAGATTGGGCTGATTTGATAATCGAAGTAAGCTTTGAAACAGGAACACCTAAACGATAAGCTATATCCTGTTTTGTCGGTGCATGTCCTAATTCTGTTGTCAAATCAATGGTAGCTCGTCTGATTTTTCCTAAAGATTCTATCATATGTATAGGAAGTCTGATAATACGAGCTTTATCTGCAATTGCTCTTGTTATTGATTGTTGAATCCACCAAGTTGCGTATGTTGAAAATTTGTATCCTTTTGTATAATCAAATCTGCCTGCAGCTTTCATCAAGCCCATGTTACCTTCTTGTATCAAATCCAAAAAGGAAAGTCCTCTGCCGATATATTTTTTTGCAATACTTACAACAAGTCTAAGATTAGCATTAACAAGAAGATTTTTTGAAAATTCATCGTGATCTTCATATATTTTTTTTGCCAAATCCAATTCTTGTTCGGATGAAAGCAGTGGAATTTTTCCGATTTGTTGAAGATAAATTTTAACACTGTCATCGGAATTAACAGTAGCCAAATTTTCTTGAACTTTCGGATCTTCAACAGATTCTAACAAATCGTCTTCTTCCGAATCAAGTTTGTGAAAATCTATATCTTCATCTGAAATTTCTTCTGATATTAATCCGTATTTTTCTAACTCTTTCTTCATCTCTCTCCATTATAGTTATTTTTTTAATTTTTGTCTAACTGTTTCAAAAATGATTGCACTGAAGGCATTTGACACGTTTAGCGAATTAAAATCTTTTAGCATCGGAATTTTTACGACAAAATCCGAAAGTTTTAGTAGTGATTTTGAAACTCCTGCATGTTCTGCCCCCATAATTAGCACAAAATTCATATCATTATAGTTAACATCATAATAATTATCTTCTGCACTTGCGTCAGCTGCAACTACCCACCAGTCTGATTCTTTTAATTTTTGTACAGCATTAACCGGGCTATTGACTTTAATAATGGGTATGTGATTAATTGCTCCTGCACTTGTTTTTTCAACAGTTGCATTAACTTGAACATTTCTTCTGGATGGAATTATTATTCCCGCTACTCCTGCACAAACGCAGGTTCTGATTATTGCTCCGAAATTATGTGCGTCTTCGACTCCGTCAAGTAGAACAACACAAGAGTTTTCGTGTTTTTTTTCTAAAAAATTATCCAAATCTTCATAATTTATGGGGGAAATTTGTGCAATAATTCCCTGATGATTGTATTGTGAGTATGGTGCAAATTTTTCTTTTGCAACAAATTGAAATATAACTCCTTTTTCCTTTGCTAATTCTTTTATTTTGTTTAATTTGGAATCAGAGTGAATATTTTTTGAGATGAGAATTTTATTAATTTCTCTATCCGCTAATAGTGCTTCTGTGATTGCATTTTTTCCAAAAATTATATTATCTTCCATTTGTCTCTTTTAAAGTTTTCATTTTGCTGAAACTTCCAGCATTCTATCAATACATTTTAGTGCTTTTTTTGCAGTTTCTTTTTCAACATTAATTTCGTGTTCTTCATTCTTTAGCGAATTGTATATATCTATAAGTGTATGCCATTTCATGTTAGGGCAGATTATATTGTCTTTAACCAGTATAAACTCTTTATCCGGATAATCTCTCTTTAATCTGTCAACAACGCCTTTTTCTGTTGCTATTATAAATTGTTTTTTGTCGCTTTCGATTGCGTATTTCATTATTGCAGTCGTAGAGCCGACAAAGTCTGCAATAGAGCTTACGGATTGATGGCATTCAGGATGTGCAAGTACAAGAGCTTCAGGATATTTTTCTCTCATATTTTTGATGTCATCAGGTCTGATTTGTAAGTGTGTAGGGCAAAATCCGGGGTATGTTGTAACTTTTACATTTCCTAATTTTTGTTCAACCCATTTGCCAAGATAAGTATCCGGTAAGAAAAGGATTTCGTCTGCTTGTAAGCTTTTGACAATTTTTAGTGCATTTGAACTTGTGCAGCAAATGTCACATTCGGATTTTACTTCTGCTGTTGAATTGATGTAGCAAACAGTAGGAATATTCGGATGTTTGCTTTTAAACTCTCTGAGTTGGTTAATTGAAATCATATCAGCCATTCTGCAGCCTGATTCTAATCTTGGAAGTAAAACTTTTTTATCCGGACAAAGAATTTTAGCTGTTTGCGCCATAAAATATACACCTGCGAACAAGATTATGTCCGCATTAGTTTTTGCTGCCATTTGACTTAAATATAATGAATCTCCGACAAAATCAGCAACTTCATCTATTTCAACATTTTGATAACAATGGGCAAGTATAACTGCATTTTTTTCTTTTTTTAATTGGTTTATTTTTTCTGTGAGCTCGGACATTCGGGTAAACTCTCCTACATTTGGTGTAAATTTATGTAAAATTTGCGAACTTATCAAAATATATTGTATAATAAAAATGTGTTATAGCAAATAAAAAAAGAAAAGTAAATTATGGATATAAACAGCATATTATCTCAGTTGGGTGTAACAACAAAAGAAACAGTTTATATGTCAATAACTCCGGGCGTAGGATTGGAAGTTATCCAGTTGGATATCCAGGCAAAAACTGTAAAAAATTATGGTTTCAGGCCTTTAGAGTACAATGAATCTTTAAGGGAATTGTCTGATATTAACGGGTTTAAAGATGCTGTTGTTGACCTTTTTGATGAATTGAAAATTAATATAAAAAGTAACATAGTATTAAATGTGCCCATGGTATTGATGGGCAGTAAGGAGCTACCTATACTTCTGGGTGATGATGCTGTAACGGAAGCATTGACCTCTGAAGCAGAACAGTCTTATATCTTTAAGCGTTATGAACCTACAATAAGTTGGGTTGATGCAAGTACATCTCAAAATGGAGAAACAAGAAGACTTTTTTATTCAGCAATTCAAAAAAATGTTTTAGATGATATTAAAAATGCCTTGGCAGAGCTTGGTGCAAAACTTGTAGGCGTTGAAGTTTCTTTAATGTCATTAATAAAGGCATTAATATTTTCAGGTTACTTGGAAGATCAAACTAAAGACGGTGTGTCCTGGAATTTGATGATAATAAATCAGACCGGTTATTCAATTTGTTCTATGTTAGGCAAGAGAATTGTTGACTATTATGAAGAACCGCTGGCAATAAAATCTTTTGAGGGAGATGAAATTTATAATGCGATTAATGCATCTGCCCAGATTGCTTTGATGAGTTTTCCCGCAAACTACTTATATGTGGTTTCGGAAACTGATTTGGTCAGTGCGGAAATCTTGACAAGCAGATTGCAAGCTGACGGACAAATTAATTATATAGAAAACAATCAGTATAAAAAACATGATGTAATACCGGTCAGTCTTGAAGTGTTAGAGGAAACTGCGCATAAAATTTCGTTAGAGGCGATAGGTGTTGCTGTTGCAAATGAAGTAAATTTGCCTGTAAGATTTAACTTTTTAGGTGGTGCAACAGGTGACGGCGCAAAAGATGATCCTGATGAATTGGTTCATGTCGTATTAGGTTCTTATGAATTTGATATTTCACCAAACATTGCAAAAGTTTATTCAATTATTGCAGCTGTTTTATTAGTGATTCCTATGTTATTGCTTGCAATAATATTTCCTATAATTGGAGGCCAGAAGCAGAAACAATTAGATGAAATAAATTCGAAATTAAGCGGAGTTCAAGCTGAGATAAGTAATTTAGAAGATGAACAAAATAAGTCAAAAGATTTTGATGTAAATTCCGAAGTGAAAAGAGTAATTGGTGAAAACAGGTCTAAACTAATGGCTTACATTGCTATTGGTGATTCGGTTCCCAAAAAATTGTGGTTGACATATTTTGTAGCAAAAGATGACGGCAAATTTAATATTAAAAGTCAAGCAAAAAATGTGGAGGATGTTTATACCTTCTACAAAAATATGAAAGATTCTTTGATAAATACACAGTTAAGACTTCATAAATTGGAATTGACAGGAAATTCTGAGGGGGAAGAAGATATAGTTCCTTTATCTTCGTCAAATTATGATTTTGAAATAACAAATATGTCAGAGGCTGATATGAATTCTCCTGCTGAAACTCCTCAAAATAATGAAGAAAGTAATAACGAAGAAAATAATAATAAAAAAGGTAAATTAATAAATAAACCTTTAATAAACAATGATGAAAGCGAATAAGGAGATTAGTTAGTGGAACAATATAGTATATATATAAGAAAATTTAAGATAGCTCTTGGGATACTTCTTGCTGCTTTATTTGTTTTTATTGTTTTAATTGTAAAA
>CACYCU010000221.1 GCA_902772945.1 uncultured bacterium
ATAATCCATAGTTTCAACATCAATTACGTTGAATTCTATACAATCTTCCCCTGCGTAGATAAGTTTTCCATATTCTCCACCGGTTGCCCATTTGATAAACATGTATTGGTTTTCATACTCTTTTAATTTTTCGACTAAGCGCATATCCTACCCTCTCTATTCTTATTTTAGTGATTTATTTTAATAAGTCAATGTTGCAAAAAAAAAGTCACACACTGTGCGACTTGAACAATAATCTTGGGAGGAGATTTGGGGATAGTTGTACATGCATGATAATGCAAGCATGCCAAATTTGTTACACATGTAATTAAAAACTTAATAAAAATTTACAATATATTGATTTTATTGTATAATAGTTGTTGGAGATGTAGCATGAAAATACTTGTAATAAACGGCGTAAATATGGATATGCTTGGACTTCGGGAACCTGAAAAGTACGGAAGCATGACATTAAAAGATTTGGAAAAAGATTTGTATGCTTTTTCTTTTGAAAATGGAATTGATATTGAAACATTTCAAAGCAACCATGAAGGTCAAATTGTTGAAAAAATCCACTCAGCAAAAAATCATTTTGATGGGATTGTTATAAATGCCGGAGCATATACGCATACAAGTGTTGCAATCAGGGATGCTATTGCTGCTGTTGATATTCCAACTGTGGAAGTTCATATGACAAATATATATAAAAGAGAAGAGTTTAGACACCATTCATACCTTGCGCCTGTTTGTGTCGGACAAATATCGGGCTTTGGTATAAACTCTTATAAGTTAGGGTTGAAAGCTGTTGCTTGTTTCAGAGAATAATAATTATTTTTGAAATTCTTCTACAAAAGCTTTACCAACATTAAGAGCTTTCAATTCAGGATTTTCAATTCCTGCAGCTTCATATTTTTTTTCTGCCAAATCAGCAACTTCCATTGCTTTTTCAGCAAGTTCTGGGTTGGCTGCAAAAACTCTCAAATCATTTTCCAAGTTATCAGTTTTGACTGTAGATCTGTCTGCAGGATTTTCCGGTATTTCATTAATTTCTTTTGCAGGAGCATTGTCAACAGGTTTGGTTTCTTGTTCCTGAACCGGTTCCGGTTTTACAGCTTCTACTTTTTGCGGTTGCTGTGGAATACTTGGAGTATTTTTCGGGATTTCATTCATATCAACATCCTCTTTTTGTAACAGCTCTTGCTGTCGGTTTCTCTTATTCTCGTTTATAGCTTTAAAACGCGAAAAAAATTTTTTTTGCTAGTTTGTAAAAAAAAAATTACAAAAATTAATATAAAATCTTTATTTACAAACTGTTTATGTTATATTTATAATACAAATTTAACAGTATTATATAAATATTATATAAAGTATACAACATTAAGGAAAGTATTGCAACTATGAATTTTACTAATTTGTTTAGTAACATAAATCCGAGAGAAGTCATAAAAAATTTACCCGATGCCGTTTTTGTGTTGGATTCTGACGGAAGAATTATATGGTCTAATGACAAGGCATCTATTATTTTTGAAACAAAGACAGGTGATTTAAAGGGTTTGTATTTTAATGAAATTGTTGCAGATGGGCTCAGATTGGCTGAAAAATCTTTTGCAAGAAGAAATTCGGTTGTTACAGGTGCATTTACTATTGAAGGCAAAGAATTTTTTGTCGAAATGAATGCAAAAAAATATATTGATCAGTATTTTATAACAATCAGAGATATTACGGCAATGACAAATGTTCTTGCAAACGCAGAAAAAACAGGCCGTTTGAATAAAGAGAAGAATATAATGTTTGTAAAATTGTCAAATGAGTTTAAATCTCCGATTCAGTCTATTATCGGTTTTTCTCAGGCGTTGTTGGACGGTTTAGGCGGTGAAATAACTGAAAAACAAGACAAATATGTCAAAATAATTAATAAAAATTCTACAGAGCTTCTTTATTTTATGGATAAATTTTTAGAGTTTGCTCAGGCTGAGTCTTCTTTATTTAGTTATAATGAAAAGCCTTTAGATATATTGAATTTGATTCAATCGATTGTTAAAAGTAATGAAAAAGACATTAACGCAAAGAATTTGACAATAAATTATGAATTAGAAGAGTATAATAAAAAATCTGTTTATAGTGATGAAAATTGTCTGAAACTTGCTATTCAAAATATTATAGATACTTCTATAAAATTGACGGATGTTGGTTCAATCACAATAAAAATTGACAATCCAGATCCGGAAACAATTGAAAAAGATGATACAAAATTGTTAAAGGCTGCAGAATCTTATGTGCAGATTTCAATTTCAGACAGTGGTATGGGACTTTCAAAAACTGAGCTTGACGGTCTTTTTGAACCTTATACTCAACTAGATAAGGCTAATAAAAAAGCTATTACAAGATCTATAGCTTTGGGAACTGCACATACCATAATAAAAAGAATGGGCGGAAATTTGAGTGTTGCGTCTCAGGTTATGAAGGGAACTACATTCACAATTATTATTCCGTCGAAGAGAAGCAACGATGAGTAATGTTATATTAAAAAACGTAACCAAAATTTATGATAAGAAAAAGGTTATAGATAATGTTTCTTTGGAGATTAAGGACAACGAATTTGTTGTTCTTGTCGGTGCTTCAGGCTGCGGAAAATCGACTCTTTTGCGAATGATTGCCGGATTGGAAGATATTACTCAGGGTGAAATATTGATAGATAACAAGGTCGTTAACAATATTCATCCTAAAGATCGTGATATTGCATTTGTTTTCCAAAGTTATGCATTGTATCCGCATATGACAGTTCGCGAAAATATCGCGTTTGGTTTAAAGATGCGTAAAGTTGACAAAGCTGAAATTGACAAAAAGGTAAACGAAGCTGCAGAAATTCTTAATTTGGGTGAATATTTGGATGCAAAACCAAAAGAATTGTCAGGCGGACAGCGGCAACGTGTGGCTTTGGGCCGTGCTATTGTAAGAAATCCAAAAGTTTTTTTGATGGATGAACCATTGTCAAATTTAGATGCCAAATTGAGAGTACAAATGCGTTCCGAAATAAAAAAACTTCATGAAAAGTTACAAACAACATTTATATATGTTACGCATGATCAAACAGAGGCTCTGACAATGGGTGACAGAGTTGTGGTACTAAATGACGGTATTGTACAACAAGCTGACAGCCCCGAGCAAATTTATGAAAATCCGGCAAATACTTTTGTTGCAGGATTTGTGGGTTCTCCTCAAATGAACTTTATTGATAGTAAAGATTTTCCGTATTCTGTTAAAGAAAATACGGTAGTAGGTGTTCGCCCTGAAAAAATGGTAAACGGCGGAGAAATTAAATTTAATGTAAAGCCGGATATTACAGAACTTTTGGGTAGTGAAAAAATTGTCTATTTTAATATCGGTGATAAAAAATGTTCGGCAAAATTAGCCCCTGATTATAATGTTACGGATAATATCGAGCTAAGTATAAAGCCCGAAGATGTTTATTTGTTTGACAAAGAAACCGGTTTACGAGTTGATTTCGTTTAATAATTTTAACAATGACTTTGAACTTATGCCTATTATATTTTCAAGGTCTCCCGTGTATGATTTAATGTATCCTTCAGGCATTTCTTGGATTCCATAAGAGCCTGCTTTATCAAAAGGTTTGAATTTCTCTATATAAGAATTTATTTTTTCATCAGTAAGATTCTCAAAAGTTACATTGCTTGTCGTTGAATTAATTTTATAATTTCCGTTTTTAGTGTTAATCACTGCAATACTTGTCACTACAATGTGTGTTTTTCCGGATAACCTTTTAAGCATAGTGAATGCGTTTTTTGCATTATGAGGTTTTCCTAAAATTTCCCCATCTAAAACTACAACTGTATCTGCTCCTATGATTATTGAGGGTTCATTTATTAGCGGAATGATGGCATTTGCTTTGTTGTAAGCCAGACTTTCTATAAAATCATAAGAAAAAGCCGTCGTCGTATGATCTTCGATATACGGGGACGGCATAATTTCAACTTCAATTTTTGCTTTCCTTAGAATATCGGCTCTTCTGGGAGAAGAAGAAGCCAGGATGATTTTTCCCACCATTTTGTTCTCACTTTCTATAAGGTTATTTTACCTC
>CACYCU010000222.1 GCA_902772945.1 uncultured bacterium
AAATCTACCTCAAATCCGGTATCTTTTTTGGATTCATAAGCATTAATTAACTGATTGTATATTTTAACAGCTTCATTATATTTCCCATTTTGTTGAAGGTATATTGCTTTTTCATTCATTAGAAAATATTTGTTTTCATCTTTTTCTGCGTTATATATGGCCGAGTCAAAAGCTTTGATACTGTCGTCAAATGATAAGTCAAGAATTTTAACTCCAAGTATATCGTTGTCATAGACGTTTGAAAAACTGTATAAATTTGCTGATTGATAATCTTTTTCCGCCATTTTGTATTTTTTTAAGTTGTATTCTGCATAACCCTTTTGTCCGTATATATCAGGGTTAATAGGAACAAATTTCAAATATATGTTTGATAAGTTTTCTGCGAATGTGTATTTCCCTGCCGAATTAAAACCGCTAATTAAAAATGGTGTAAATATGTACAACATAAATAATAAAATAATTGCTGTTGCTATATAACTGCTCTTTCGAGGAGTTGTCAGATATTGTTCAAACGCTTTTGGCTCAACATTATATATGTTAGGTTTAAACTGAGTTTTTTCAAATGTTCCGAAATTTTCAGATAAAAAGTTCTCATAAAATTTATTTATTACTATGTATATTAAAAACAATCCAACTAATGGAATAGCTGACAAAAGTATTATAAATAAATAATACGGGAGCTGCATTAATTTTAAATAATTAGGGAATAAAAATAAATAAATAAATGCAAAAATTCCCAAAATAACAATTATGTTTAATATAGATGTATATTTTCTGTAAACTGAGTTAAGTATTTGAATTTTTTCATCATCAAATTTTTCAAAAAATTTATAACCCACATTTCGCATTATACCTGCAGCAACTGTATTTCCGCTTTCGATACAATATGTACAATACTGAGAATTAATAAATATTTGTTTTCTAAGATTTTTTATGTCCATATATACTTTCTGTAAATTTATTATAAACGTTAATTATGAATTTAAAAAATCAGACAGGATTTGTCTTGAGTCGTAGGCGTAAGCCATACGAATCAGGATGCCCTTTGGGTAAACCGAAAGGTTCAACCTGGAGTTCGATTTGAAAAATCGGAACGACAGGATTTGAACCTGCGACCTCTACCACCCCAAGGTAGCACGCTACCAAGCTGCGCCACGTCCCGATTTTTTAAATTAAATTTTCAATGTTGGCAGCTTGGTAGCTACGCTCCCAAGTCCCCCATCAAATTTGATACTTAATCAAATTTGTGGGTCCCTGCCACGTCCCGATTTCATTTTTAATTGTCAATTTTTAAAATATCGGGATGACAAGATTCGAACTTGCGACCCCCGCGACCCGAACACGGTGCGCTACCAGACTGCGCTACATCCCGACGATATTCATTTTTGGTTCAGCAGTCCGGTAGCTGCTCTACCAGCCCCCATCAAATTTGATACTTAATCAAATTTGCGGGTCCCTGCTACATCCCGATGATATTCAATTTTAACACAAAACTTTTCAATTTTGCCGGCCCTCTCACAAATCGATATTTAAGCGATTTGTTCGGCAGAGTTTGCCAATAACCGAATATATTTATTATACCATCTAAAAAATTTTTGCAACTGTTTTAAAATAAAATTTTCGCCTAATTATATGATTTTTATTTAGAAATGTTGATATTTGACTTAAAGAGTTGTATAATTTTCAGGTGATATTAATTTAGAAGAGGTTTATATATGAAGCTACACATGCAGATTTTGATTGCGCTTGGACTTGGTATTAAACGTAATTGGCATATCTTTTTTGGTATTATTTTAGGTATAATAGTTGGAATATTTTTACACGGACGTGATTTTCCTGTTGTATCGGCTGCTTTAACATTTATCGGTCAAGTGTTTATCAGGCTTATTCAAATGGTGGTTATTCCTCTTGTAGTTTCTGCTATCATAATTGGTATCACAAGTGTTGGCGATAACAAACAACTCGGCAAATTTGGAACTAAAATGATTCTATATTATGGAATTATAACAGTTGCAGCTGTCGTAATTGGTGCAACTCTTGCAATCTTTGTTCAACCGGGACTCGGTGCAGCTCACTATATTACAGAAAATGCCGCAAGTGAAGTTCAAGCGTCTGTCGCTTCCGCAGTTGCTCAACAACAAGGAAATATTTTGAATATATTTTTAGGATTTATTCCTAACAATCCTATGCATTCATTTGCTGAAGGTAATATGGTTTCAATTATTGTGTTTGTTTTGATTTTTGCTGTTGCATTAGCAAAAGTCGGTGATGTTAACAGACCTATAGTTTCCTTTTTTGAATCAGTATTTGCTGCAACAATGAAAATAACTGACTGGATTATGTTTTTTGCAGCACCCGGTGTGTTTGCTTTGACTGCAAGTGCTGTATCAAGTTTTGGTATTGATATTTTTGCTAGTATTTCTAAATATTTGATGGTTTTATTCGTAGGGTTTATGCTGCAACTTTGCGTTGTATACCCTTTATTCCTAAGATTTTTCTCAAAAGTAAATATAATAATGTTGTATTCAGCCATTGCAGAAGCAATGATGGTTGCATTCGGTACTGCAAGTTCTTCGGCAACTTTGCCTTTAACTATTGCTTGTTGTGAAAAAAGAGGTATTTCTCACAAAATTTCAAGTTTCGTATTACCTCTCGGTGCTACTTTAAATATGGATGGAACAGCTCTTTTGCAAACTGTTGCTGTAATCTTTTTGGCGCAAGCATATGGTGTTGCTCTGACTCCGTTTTTAGTTATTGAAATAGCACTTCTTGCAATTGTTGCATCTTCAACTTGTGCAGGTATTCCGGGAGCAGGCTTGATTACAATTGCCCTTATATTGAATGGTATGGGATTGAGCCCTGAACAGTTGGTTGCAGGTTTTGCTTTCTTATTCACAATAGAAAGAATTACGGATATGATGAGAACATTAGTAAACGTTACATCAGATGCTGTTGTTGTTGCGGCTATTGCTGATAATGAAAACGAAATCAATTACGATTTGTTAAACAATCCGGCTGCTTATGAAGAAATTGCGTAATTAATATATATGTCAAGTGTTGCAAGAAAAATTTTTGCAAATAAGTTAAAGCTTCTTAGACAAAAATGAATTTATTACAAGAAGATTTGGTTTTGCTCTGCGGTATTGCTAGAACTTATCTTGGAATAATTGAAAGGTTGGAAAGGAATCCAAATTTTGATATTTTGGAAAAATTGCCAATGGACTTAATATTTCTATATCAGAATTATTAGAATCGTGTTAATATATATTTATGCAAACTGATATAATCGCATCAACACATTTAGGTAAAAAGTCTGAAGGAAGTTTTGAATACAATCCTTCGCTTTTAGTTGCGGTGCCAAGGGAAGAAAACCGAAAGCTATATAATATTAACAGCTTACCTTTCACAGGTTTTGATGTTTGGCATGCGTATGAATTTTCCTGCCTTACAAAAAACGGTTTGCCTGTTACCAGAGTTTTAAAGCTGTATTACAACTGTACAAGCAAATACATTGTTGAATCAAAATCGTTAAAGCTTTATCTTAATTCCTTCAATATGTCAAAGTTTGGTGCAACGGCAGAAGAATGTCTT
>CACYCU010000223.1 GCA_902772945.1 uncultured bacterium
ACAAGGTTATAGAGATATCATTATAACTGTCGGACATCTGGGAGATCAGATTATAGATTATTTTGGAGACGGTTCGGGTGTTTCGCCGTCTACGGGAAAACCTTTCGGAGTGAAAATCCAGTATTATTTTGAAAAAAAACCTTTAGGAAATGCTGGGGCTTTGTTAGAGTTAAGAGATATCCTGACTGAGGATTTTTTACTTATCAACGCTGATGTTCTTTTTGATATAAACATTGAGAGATTTGTTAATGCTCACAAAAACAATCCCGGGCTGATAACACTGTTCACTCATCCGAATAATCATCCGTATGACAGCACTGTTTTGAAAACAAATGCTCAATGCCAGGTTATCAGATGGTTCTTAAAAAACGGACAACGTCCAAAGTATTATCACAATGAGGTAAATGCCGGATTACATATTGTGAACCCACAGGTATTTGAGCATTTTTCAAATGCAGAAAAGGAAATGGTTCTTGACTTGGATAAAGATATTATCGGACCATACATAAGCATGGGGAAAGTTTACGCATACAAAAGTGCCGAATATGTTAAGGACATGGGAACACCCAACAGGTATTATTCAGTTTGCAATGATTATATCTCCGGAAAAGTGTCAAGGCGAAATCTTTTAAATAAACAAAAGGCTATGTTTATTGACAGAGACGGTACGATCAACCGATATGTAGGCTTTCTGAATAATATTGACAACTTTGAACTGTTGGATGATGTTTCCCGTGCAATTAAGATGATTAATGAATCGGAATATTTAGCAATAGTTGTTACAAATCAGCCGGTTATTGCCAGAGGCGAGTTATCATTTGAAGAGTTAGATGATATTCACGATAAAATGGAAACTCTGCTTGGGGATGACGGTGCTTATCTTGACGGCATTTATTATTGTCCGCATCACCCGCATAAGGGTTTTGAGGGAGAAAGACCTGAGCTTAAGGTGGACTGTGAATGCAGAAAACCAAAGCCCGGAATGATCCTTCAGGCGGCAGAAGATTTTAATATAGATTTAAGCGAATCATGGATAATCGGAGACGGCGAAATAGATATTCTAGCCGGTAAGAGTGCCGAGTGTAAAACAGCTTTGATCGGTACGGAGGATTTTGAACAGGACTTAAGCGGTAATTCTTTGTTTGAAATAATTAATAAGATTATATATGGGGGTAAAAATCAATGGTGAAAACAAGTAATAATGTAACCGGATATATTGATGAATTAATAGAAAGATATCCCGTTTTGGCGAATAACAAAAGCAGTATTTTAAATGCGTATTCCATTTTAGAGCAAAGTTATATTAATAACGGAAAGCTCTTAATTGCAGGAAACGGAGGATCAGCAGCAGATTCTGAGCATATTGCCGGAGAGCTTATGAAAAGCTTTAAGTTAAACAGAAACGTTAGTTCGGACTTTGCACAAAAACTAATGGCAGTGGATACAGACAGAGGAAAACTGCTTGCAGAGAGCCTGCAAGGCACATTAACAGCAATACCTTTAGTTTCACACAGCGCACTTTCAACAGCTTATATAAATGATGTAGACGGACTTGGAGTTTTTGCTCAACAGTTATTTGGTTTTGGTCAAAAGGGCGATGTATTTTTGGCAATATCTACCTCAGGCAACAGTGAAAACGTTCTTAGAGCAGCGGTTGTAGCACGTGCAATGGATATCAAAATAATCGGTTTGACCGGAAAGCAAGGCGGAAAGCTTGCAGGGATAGCGGATGAAACTATTCAGGTGCCGGAAACAGAAACATTTAAAATACAGGAGTTACATTTACCTATTTATCATTGCCTTTGTTTAATGCTGGAAGAAAGGTTTTTTGCATAATTATGAAAATGCTTGTAATATCTGCATATGTCCCATATTCAACTGTACCTCATGCCGGTGGTAAAACTCATTATTACTACCTTAAACAGTTTTCCAAGGAATATGATATAAAACTAATAACGTTTTCTTCTCTTGATGAAAGCAAAAAAGCTGCTCCTGACTTGGATGAATTGAATATTGATTATACAATAATTGAAAGAAAATATGCTACGCGGGAAAAGATACTAAATTTTGAATCAACATTTAATCCCTTAAATAGGAATTGCAGAATGGTTTCAAATACCGATCAGCTTGATATCCTTGCTGAAATCGGAAAATGTAAAAAAGACGGATATTATCCTGACGTAATACTTCTTGAATGGACACAAATGCTATTGGCTTGCCATCAAATAAAAAAGTACTTTCCAAAAGCTAAGGTTATTGTTTCTGAGCATGACGTATCATTTTTAGCTTATGAGCGAAAATACTTGCAGGCATCCGGAATACAAAGAGCCGTTAACCACATTGATTATAAATCTATTCTAAGAAAAGAAAAAAAGTATTTAGGACAATCAGACTTGATCCTTGTTCATAATGATAAGGATAGAGATTTGCTGGAAAAAAACGATATTGACAAAAACAAAATTCAAACTATCGTTCCATTCTTTTCAATGCTTAAATCAAAGCCAAATAGAGAGATCTCCAAGAACCTTTTGTTTTTCGGAGATATGTCCCGCAAAGAAAACTATTTGAGTGCAATTTGGTTTATTGAAAATGTTCTGAATAAACTGGACGATTTTACTTTTATTATTCTTGGAAACAAACCGAATGAAGAATTAAATAAATATGTTTCAGACAGAGTGATCGTTACAGGTTTTGTTGATGATATTCAGCCATATTTTGACAATGCTCTTTGTTTTGTATCTCCTTTAATCCGCGGAGGCGGAATAAAGGTAAAGGTATTGGAAGCATTTACCGCAGGTCTGCCTGTTTTGACAAATTCAGTTGGTATTGAAGGTATACCGGCAGTTAATAACAAAGATTATATTCATTGTGAAACCCCTGATGAATATTGTCAATCAATTTGTTCTCTGTATAATGACTTGTCGTTAGTTGAGTATATAGGTAAAAATGGCAGTGCTATGATAGCCAGTTATTTTAATCGGGAACAATCTTCTAAAGATGTGATAATAAGA
>CACYCU010000224.1 GCA_902772945.1 uncultured bacterium
CACGATTATAACTGTTTGCAGATGAACGCGTTTGCGGTAGTGTCCGACAGCGGTACACTGCCTGAAGAAAGCAGCTTTTTTACAAGTATAGGCCATCCATTCCCGGCAATCTGCATTCGTACCAGCACAGAACGTCCCGAAGCGCTCGATAAGGCAGACTTTATTCTTGCTGGAATCGACGAAAAGAGCTTGCTGCAGGCGGTTGATGTTGCAGTGGAGATGAACAAGAACAACGACCTCGGTATTCCCGTGCCTGATTATACAGATGAAAATGTTTCGGATAAGGTCATCAAGATTATTCAGTCATATACGGGCGTGGTCAATAAGATGGTTTGGAGAAAATTAGATTTACAAAGATAATTATTTAAAGGTTAGATGATGATGCAACATAAGCAAATTTATGAAAGTAGACTCTATTTAGATATAGTAAAGGGCATTGCTATTTTTCTTATGCTTTGGGGTCATTGTATACAATATTGTGCGCTTAATTCTTTTGATTTTTTTGAAAATCCTGTTTTCAAATTTATTTATAGTTTTCATATGCCATTATTTATGTTGATCAGTGGTTATCTATATGCTTCTTCATGCCAAAAGAGAGAACTTCGCGCATTGTTAATACATAGAACACAAGGATTGCTTCAGCCGATAGTCTTTTGTACAATAATAAATTATATTATGACTAATGTTGTAGCAAAAAGACATTTTTTAAATTTTTTGAACGCAGAATGGCTTTCGGATATAAAGTCTCTCTGGTTTTTGTGGAGCGTATTAGCGGCTTCTATTATAGTTGGTGTTGCTTATAAGATCCCCAAAAGAAGAATTACACAACTTCTTCTAATTGTTTTTGGACTGATTTTTGTCTGTTTATTTCCAAATATAGAAATGAACGTGTTCATGTATCCTTACTTTATTCTTGGTTTTATCTTTGCTTGTGTAAAAGACAGGATACCGATATTTCTCAAAAACCTTAAATATTTTTCACTTGTTATATTCCCAGTAATGATGTTTTTTTTCAGAAAACGTGATTATATTTATACAACAGGAATAATAAGCAAAGAATACGATATATATACTTTAATTGGAATAAATCTTTATAGATGGGTAATTGGAATAGTAGGAAGTATTTTTGCTTTAGTAATTCTGGAGTGGTTTCTCATTGTGATGAAAAAAGCAAAGCCGTTTGAATTGCTAGGATATGCTATTTCAAGAATCGGTCAAAAATCATTGCAAATATATTGTTTTTCGGTTTCTCTATTATCTTTCTTTTTGCCCAAGTTATACGGTGCTTTCTGCGAAAAAATAGTTGGTCAGAATATTTTTGCAAAAAACATGTTTTTATATAATTTTATATTTACTCCATTAATAGCAATTTGTTATGCATTTGGTTTGTATTATCTAATAAAGTTATTAGAAAAGGTAAAGATTAGCAAGGTGATTTTTGGAAGATGATTTTGCTTTGTTTTATTTACCCGGGATTCTCAATGATAAAAATTTGGTAATTATTTAAAATAGAGAATAAAAAAATTGGAGATGTTTTATATAAATATCCTAGTCACCGGCGCAAAGGGCATGGTTGGCCTTGCCTTATGCGCGAATTTGAAAAATATCCGCGACGGAAAGAACCACACGCGACCGAATATTCAGATTGATGAAATATTTGAATATGACATTGATAATTCTATTGAGGAATTAAACGAGTTTTGCCAAAGGGCTGATTTTGTGTTCAATCTTGCCGGAATCAACCGCCCGAAAACGAACGATGAGTTTATGCAGGGCAATTTCGGTTTCGGCGAAACATTGCTGAATACTCTGAAAAAATACAATAACAAAGCTCCTGTTATGCTGTCAAGCTCGATTCAGGCGACGCTTATCGGCCGCTACGGTCAGTCCGATTACGGCAAAAGCAAGCTGGCAGGGGAGGAGCTGCTGTTCCGATACGGCGAAGAAACCGGCGCAAAGGTCGCGGTTTACCGTTTTCCGAACCTGATGGGACACAGCCGCCCGAACTACAATTC
>CACYCU010000225.1 GCA_902772945.1 uncultured bacterium
ATCTATCCGTCACAAACCCATACCGCAAACGTAGATATAGCGCAAATAGGAAAATCAGATTACCCCGAAACAGACGGGTTAATTTTAACAAATAAAACACAAGCAATATTCTTAAATTTTGCGGATTGCACGCCTTTAATATTCTATGACGGTAATATTGCAGCAGTATCCCATGCCGGTTGGCGAGGAACTGCAGGAATGATTGGGGTAAAAACCGTTCAAAAAATGATAGATGAATTTGGATCAGATATAAAAAATATAAAATGCGCTATAGGCCCTGCAATATCGCTTTGTTGCTACAATGTAGGTGAAGATGTATACAAACAGTTGATTTCTACCGTAAAAAGTCACGATAATTTATATGAAATAAGAAACGGAGAAATTTTTGTAAATCTAAAAAACATAAACAAAAGGCAATTAACTGAAATGGGAATTAAAGAAGAAAATATAGACATTTGCCCTTATTGTACAGTCTGCAACAACGATTTATTCTTTTCATACAGAAAAGAAAACGGCACAACCAACAGGCACAGTGCAATTATTAAGCTCTAAAAATTCATAAACATATTCTGGATGCCGTTTTGTAATCCGTTTATACGCATCATATCATTATCATCCATTCTACGAGAAAATTCTTCCAATGAAGACTTTGAGTTATTATAATTTTCATAATTGCTTACATCTTTAACAGATTTGGCTCTCATAATTTGAGAACGCTGCTGTTCATATGACGTTGAATAATAATTATTACTGTTTAAATGAGGATATTTACTTCTTAAATCATTTGATTTGTATCCGGAAAATGCACTTTGCGGCGTCATATTTATTCCTGTAGTATTGTACAATAATTCATCTGACAAAACCGGTAAAGAAACACAGAACAAAGCTAAAACAATAATAATATTTTTCATGGCAAATTCTCCTTAAAATTATTTTACCAAAAAATAAAAAATATCATCTACTGAGTTCAATATTCTTTACATCAAAAAACCGATTTTGAAAAATCGGTTTTATCTTCCATAAGAGAATGAACTTTGTATATTCTTGTCAAGCATCGCTTGTGCTGATTGATACTCTACTTCTATCATCTTTAATCTTGTTTGATATTCTTCCATTTGATGATCCAGCTTTTGCTCTAAAACTTTTAACTTAGCTTGTCGTTGTTGAAGCATTTTAGTAGTCGGAGATTCCGGATCATAGTCATTTCCAACCTGCATCAAATCACTTACTGATTGAGACAATCCCATCTTCGTTTGAGTTATCAATTGAATTTTGTACTCAAGATCCAGCCTTTGCTGTTGAAGATACATTAACCTGATTTGCGATACAAGTAATCCCATTTTTATTTCCTTCTACCTTGTTTCGTTGAGGTTGTTACCCCTCAAGAATGTATGTTGATTATTTTCGGCTATAAGCTGTTCCATTTTTTGGAATTGATGGCGGTGATAGTTTAGCCTATACTGTGCCATTTTTCGCTTTTTATTCATTGTCAGAAATTCTTTTATTCCTTCTGAAAACGAATTTGCCATTGATTTTATAGGATTCTTTCTTATTAGAAAGTTTTTTGAATATATCAAGAAATCTATTAATCTTTTTATATTCATCTCTAAAGTATCACGAAGCATTTTTCTCCTTACACTTTAGACCTACATTTATATTAAAACAATTCGGAATCAATAATTGCCATGATTTGAGGCTTTTTATTAACATGTCTTAACATTTGGTCTAAAGAAATTTACATAATATATTACGGACAAACCAGAAATAAACTTTAATACAAACAAAAAACTTGTAAATAAAATTTACAAGTTTTGAATAGCTTTGCTGTCACCTTCGATAGATTCCTTAAGCATCTTTTTGACGACATCTCCTTGTGTATCAAGCATTTTACAAACAGTTTCTATATTTCTTACCTTATTTGAAAGTATTACATCAGCATTTGCCGTAATATTTCCGGTTACATTTTGATAAGCAGCCAAAGCTGAAGACGATATCCCTTGCATCAAATTACCCATAACTATTGAAGGTAAACCATACTCACCCAAATAAGGAGCTGCAGCTTGCATTATACCACCCCAACCGGAGATAACACCTGCAACAGGCAAAACAATATTTTTCATGGAAAATCCGTATCCGTTAGCTGCACCCAAACCGTATGCAGCAGCACTCGCAACATCAGCAATTCCACCTATACCAGATGCATATCCTGTTGCTGTACCTGATTCAGAGCCCCAACCGTTTATAACAGACGCAGCGCCACCGGTTGCAAAGCCGTCTAATCCCCAAGAAATAGGGGCTGCGCCTCCGGGAAAACCTGAATAATTATATAATGAGTCAATACCGTATGAAGAACCACCATTAAATTTTGAAGCATAAGAAGTTCCGGGTACATTCATTGTTTCTGATGCACCAAAAACAGTTGCAAATGATGATGGTGCAAGCAAGCTTGCCAAATTATATAAAAATCCGCCAGTTGCCTCAAAACCTGTTCCCTGCCCGCTTCCGGAAACTGTCAAATCTCTCAATTTGTCATATGTTTCCCACAGTTGAGCCTTTGCATCTCCGCTTGCGGAGCTGAATTTGTTTGCTATTACAAGATAACTGTCATTTTTGTATGCCATTTTAACCTCTATTCAAATGTTTTGAAAGTTGATTCGATATTTTTATCAATAACCTTTTTAACTGCTTCCATCTCTGTTTGCAGAGCCTCTTGCTCCGTATCTAATTGTCTTAATCTAAGTTCCAAAGTTCTGTCTTGCTCTTGGATTTTTTCTGTTTTTGCGTTTATGTCTGCAATTCTTTTTTCATATACCTGCATCTTATAGTTATACTGATTCATTGCATCCTGATATGCTTTTTCATCAGTTATTGTTTCAGTATTAACAGGATATGTTGCACTGGAATCTTCATATCTGATTGTCTGAGGACGACCTGATGAATCAAGGTCAATAAGAGCTTTCTGTTTTAATTCTATTTTTGTACTTATATCCATTGCCGCATATTGAACCAACTTGCTTTGGTTTTCAATTGGCTTTGTTTTATCTTTTCCGCTTTCAGATGTCTTTTTCAAATCCTCAAGCGTTGCATAATACCGAGTTCCTTGAAACTCCCAGCTATATACATCTTGTGTAGATGCTATACCCTGTGTCGGGAAATCTTTTCTTATTTGTTCTATTGCTGCCTTTTGATCTGTATCTAAAGTATCATACGGTAATACGCTACAGTTACCAACATACGAAGGGACATTTTCTTTTACTGTATATTGAGCTAAATCAATTGAGCCTTCTGCTGCATATTTCAAATCCGTTCTGGATGCAAAATACGTTTTTCCGTCTGCCCCTGTAAATGTAAATATATTTGAAATATCTGATTTTACAAAATCAGGGTAATCATGAACGATTTGAGAATACAATTCTTTTTGAGATTCAACATTCGGATCATATTGAGTCAAAGCTACACCATTTACATAAAATGTATCAGAGCCCTCGTCATATGTAACATTACTGCTTGGCAATGCACTCTTTGCAGCCTTTGTTCCAAAAGTTACCTGGGGGTTTGTTTTCATAGATCTAATACCGGTAAACACATCGGAATAATGATGATGAGTAACCATATAATTGTAATCAGGATCATTTTGCAAACTTGACATTTCTGTTATTGTTTCAGTTACCAAACCATCCTGATAAGAATATTGCAGTTTTGTAAAATCTTGAGTACTGGGTGCAGTCGGCACTTCTAATTTTAAAAGTTCACTAAACGTGTTAGCAGCTTGCATTGCCAATGCAGTACGAGCCTGATTGACCTGCTGACCTTCATATTCTACATTTGTTTTTCTTGCCGTTAAGCCTAAATATCTTGCTTGTGAAGCCGCCATACCCATAGTAGAGCTCTCCTTTTTATTACTACCTGACTCTTTATTAATAATTATTTATAAAAAGTCAATATGCCTATATAGATTATACGGTATTTAAAATTTAATTTAAATGAAATCCTTTGAAAATCATACTTTTAGAGGATATAATTTTTATTTGTAAATTTTTGTAAACCTAATTTGTTTAAAAAGGCAATTTTTGTGGAATGAAATACTTAGTATATACATAAGGAATATTAAGGATAAGTTTCTCACACAATAGGAATCTAAGGGAGGATCTGCATGGCAATAGGAGCAGAAGACTACATTGATCAGTTGCTGGTCAAAAAATACGCAGAAGAAAAAGTTGACAATCATGACAACATGGAATCTATGGTTGATCCGGAAAAAATGATGGGTGCAATGAATGATTATGCAAGTATGTACAGAAATATGATGACCTTGAAACAAAGGCTGAATATTGCTTGTTATGCAATAAATGCAAGAACTGCAAGATATTCAAAAACGCGCGCACAATAAAAGCTGTTCTGTTCTCATTTTTTGAGGTAAAATAACCTTATAGAAAGTGAGAACAAAATGGTGGGAAAAATCATCCTGGCTTCTTCTTCTCCCAGAAGGGCCGATATTCTAAGGAAAACAAAAATTGAAGTTGAAATTATGCCGTCACCGTATATCGAAGATCATACGACGACGGCTTTCTCTTACGATTTTGTGGAAAATTTGGCTTATAACAAAGCAAAAGCACTTATTCCCCAAATAAAAGAAGAAGCTTTAATAATAGGTGCAGACACTGTAGTTGTTTTAGATAATGAGATACTCGGCAAATCTCATAATGCAGAAAACGCTTATAAAATGCTTAAAAATTTGTCCGGAAAAACTCACTTTGTTGTGACAAGTATTGCTGTGATTAATTCTAAAACCGGCGAATGCCATAAAAATTCAACAACAAGTTATGTTACTTTTGAGGAGCTAACAGACG
>CACYCU010000226.1 GCA_902772945.1 uncultured bacterium
GTTGCAGGGTTACGAGTAAATGAAACACCTGTTGCACAATCGTTACCCATGTTACCAAATACCATTGTTTGAACGTTTACTGCTGTACCAAAATTGTGATCAATTTTGTTCATATTTCTATATGCAACAGCACGAGGAATATTCCAAGATCTAAATACTGCTTCAATAGCTTCTTGAAGTTGTACATAAGGATCTTGCGGAAATTCTTTTCCTGTAACTTCTTTTATTACGTTTTTATAGATAGGAATCAAAGATTTCCAACCTTCTGCAGATACTTCTGTATCTGAAGTTACGCCTTCTCTTTGTTTTACTTTTTCAACTTCTGATTCAAAATATTTTTGTCTGTCCATTTCCCAAGCAACAGAACCAAACATTGTTAAGAATCTTCTATATGAATCGTAGCAGAAACGGGGGTTGTTAGTTAATTTAACCATAGCTTCAACAGTTTCATCGTTCAAACCTAAGTTCAAAATAGTTTCCATCATACCGGGCATTGAAACTCTTGCACCGGATCTAACAGAAACTAACAAAGGATTTGAAGTATCACCGAATTTTTTACCGGCCTGTTCTTCGACATCTTTCAAAGCATATTTAACTTCATCCATCAAACCTTGAGGCATTGTATTGCCGTTATTGATGTAATCCATACAAGTAGCTGTTGTTATAGTCAATCCCGGCGGAACGGGCAACCCTAGGTTAGTCATTTCAGCTAAGTTAGCACCTTTGCCGCCTAATTCGGCACGCATATGTGCATTCCCCTCTCTGAATAACCATACTCGTTTTTCTGTCATAGTAATTTCTCCTTTTCTTTAAAGAATAATAATCATCATCATAGCAGAATTCTAACATGAACATAGATTTTTAAATAATAATTGTTAAATTTTATTTTAAAAACTATATTAATATCACATAATAAAAAGAAAAACGACTTGCATATTGCTCGTCGTTGGAAAATCAATAGGAAAAAGGGAAAGGAAAAATTTTTGTTATAGTCTGCCATCTGCACATGACTGCTCTTTAATAACTTGCAATCACTTGCATCTCAGACTTGCAGTCTTTTTATTTACCCGAATGTCTTGAATGATGATTCGACATTCTTTTGTATTACAGAGCTTACAGAATCCAACTCTGTGGAAATTGCCCTCTGTTCTGTGTCAAGTTGTTTCAATCTCAATTCAAGAGCCTTGTCTTCAGATTGAACGATTTCTATTTTTGCGTTTATCTCCTGTATTGCTTGGTCGTACTGATATTTTTCATATTCGTATTGATTCATTGCATCTTGGTATTTTTCCTGATCGGTAGCCGTTTCTGTTGTTAAGGCATAAGTAACCAAATTACCTGCTCCGTCAGGAATTGAAATATTTATGTATCTGCCTGAACTGTCTTGTTCTATTCTGCAATTGTCGACAGCTTTCACTTCCTCTGCTTTTGTTTCACTGCCGATTTTATAACAATGAATATTTGATTTTGAATTACTATGTTCATCATATATTGCTGATTGCAAGTCTTTTGATTTATAGAAATACGGAACCCATTCTTCTGTAGTTGTATTTTTTACATATCTTACAAGATAATCATCTTCGCCATATTTTTGTTTTAACAAATCTAAATAAGCTTCTTCTTCCAGCTTCAATTTTTCCAGCTGATCAGTGCTTAATGATTTTAAGTATTCATCTTGACCTTCATATGTGCCGCTGCTTGAGCCAGAACCAATTGCTTGAATATCACCCAGATTTCTTAATTCATCCGGACCAACCTTCCAAGGTCCTGACTGACCACCGTTTACAATACTTGTTGTTGCGGCTATTACAGAAAAATCATCAACCCATTGACGCAAGTAACTAACCTTATAATTACCGCTTCCTTGAGAAATCATAGCAGTAATTTGGTTTGTTAAAGCGCCATCTTGGAAGGTATAAACTGTTTTTGTAAAATCGTCAACAGATGGAGGTACAGGCACTTCCATACCCAGCAGTTGGCTATAATAGCTGGCAGACTGATTTGACAACGCTGTTCTTTGTTGGTTAATCTGCTGACCTTCAAATTCAACATTGTTTTTTCTGGCTGTCAGACCTAAAAATCTAGCTTGTGAGGCTGCCATTCCCATTTGTTGTCGAACTTCCTTTCATTGTTGTACACCATGCATGTCGGCATATCGGGACAAAAACTTTAAACATGAAGTTAATCATGTTAAGGAATTGTTACAAATGTAATTATTCATATTAAATATTATTTTTAATTTGTTACATTTTAATTTCTAAATCTTGGATTTAAATAAGCTAAAATTGCACCGCCAATTTCTTCATTAGGATCAAAGTTTGATGTTGTTGGATGCAAAGAGTTTTGTATAAGCATTTTTACCAAAGGTCCAAAAGCATCGGGAATTTGTGTTTTTCGATATATTCCTGCCAGAAAAGTTTGAATATTTGGAGAAGTTGTATTATTCAATCGTGATAATACAGGATATATCTTGTCTACTCCTTCTACACCATTGTCAATCATGCTATTTAATATATATAAACTTTCAGCCAGTTGCGCCTCATTATTTGAATTTGCAATTACATTAAACAAATATGGCAAAGCACTTTCTTTTTGTTTTACAAAATAATCAACCTTTCTTGAATCCACAAGCATATAATTTCTGTTATGCTGAGGTAAGCTTGGCTGCATATAAGTGCAACTATTATAACTATTTACTGTTAAATAATTCATTTTTTCTCCTTATGAATAAACATACGGCGGGCCATTTTTAATTTCCAGCAATATATTATCCGCCATAACTTTTAATTCTTCCCTTGGTTTACCTTGTCTTATTTGTTTGTAAAATTCGTTCATCAACGGCTGTATTGAGGCATCTTTTTTGGCTTTGAAATTTCTCAATTCTGTTGATACAAGACGTTGTTGAAGTTCGGCTTCTGTTTGAGCATTATATTTTTTGACCTGAACTTCTTTTATAGCATCTCCCATAAGTTTTCCGCCATATCCTACAGCTGTCAAGCCTGTCGTACCTAAAAACAGAGATTTGAATTGAGCGTTTTCAGTATCCAAAAGATAATTATATAAAAATGCTCTGTAATCATTTACGTGGGAATAAAATGTCGGTTTTGGAGTCGTGCCGCCCCCGCAATAAACATTTGCATCAACTGTTGATTTTCCGATTTCTTTTGACATACGTTTTATAAATTCTTCTTTATCTGACCAATTCAAAGGTTCCAAAACTTTTTTCATATAATCATCAGTTGCTTCAATTGTTTTAAACAAATTCTCAAGATTTGCCATATCTTGCTTTTTTGTATTTTCTGAAGAGTTTTTTACTACCTTTGAAATTTCAGATTTTGTATCATTTAAAAATTTTTCTAAATGACCTTTACTCTTTGTCAAAAGCTTTAAAGACAAAAATCCTAAACCTATAATTCCAGCAAGAGTTCCCAAACCTACCAAAAAATAAGCGTAATTTTTTTTCTTTTCCGGATTTTGACGTTTTGAATTTCCTTTAAATTTTAAAGCTTCAAATGTTTCTCGTTTTTTTATTTTATTATCTTGTTCATAATTAAGATATTTACTCAATTCTATAGCTTTTTGAGAAAGCAGACTTCTTGTTATTTGAATTTTTCCGCCAAAGGACTGAGTTTCTATATCAATAAGTTTTTCTTGCAAATTTTTCTGAATATCCGCTTCTCGTTTTTTTACCCATACTTCCTTAAATCCATCAAAAAAGGTTTTTCCCATAAATGCCATAGCTGTCAATGCAAAAACTCCGCAACCGGCTTGTATTGTCCTATAATTTGGGCATTCTACAATTCTATATAACGCCTGAAAAGATTCATCATTAATGGCAACATTTCGGACAGTCGGCGGAACTCGTTTGAGTTTATCAATAGTCAAATTTACCTTCGAACTGTAATGTACAAGTCCTGCAATACCCGCTATTGCACCCATAACCCCCAAAGATATTGCACTAATAGGCACCAAATTTTTTTTATCTCTTTTCTTTTCATCCAACTTCTCCGGCATTGAAACTTTCTTTGATATCAATAAGGTATCCATAGTTTCATTTAAATCAGCACAATCTTCTTTTATATAATTGTTTACCAAAAAACCTTCTTTGGTTTCAGAGTTTGTTCGTTTTTGTGCATTTGTCAAATTCTTTTGCTGTCTGACAGTTTCTGCGTCATGTAATGGTGATATTGGCATATTATTCCTTCTCGATTATCTTTTTGTATAATTTATTTATAAATGTTTTTAGTTCAAATGTGCGTTTTGCATTTTCAATTTTCTTATCTTCATTATCAATATCCAATGGTTGAAATATTGAAAACAATGATTTTATTTTTTTCTTTAAATTTGAAAATGCATCAGAAATTCTTTTTTCAATTGAATTTTTTAACTCTCCTGCCATTGCCGTTAATTTGTCTGAAATGTCAACTATTTTTTGCGATATAGATGCTGCAAAATTCAAAATATTAGCAACATTTTTAATAGCAGAAGCAGTAATATTTAAAACAAATCCTATTGGTTTCGATATTATTTGGGGAGTATTTTGCCTCAAAAAATTTACTAAATTTGTTAATTTTTGACTTGAGTTCATTAAAGCTGATACAAAATTTTTCTGCATTTGAGCAAAATGTATAGCATCATTCTGTCTTTGTAATTGAGCATTTTTTTGCGCTTTTAAAAAAGCTCCGATTGCTGCACATTCATTCCAACTCATCTCACCAGGCTTGGCTGAAAAATCTGCTTTTCGAGCCCCGCCCATACCACTGCATATAGGGCATGCTCCTTGAGGAAGCCCATGAGGACAAGTACCTATTTTTGCGTTGTTTGCATGTACTGTTGCTAAAGACATTAAAAAATCCTCATACAGAGGACTCAAAAACTCACTTCCAATCTGTGCGTAGAAGCAAAATATTCGAGCATTCCGACTCTTACGGCTGCGCCAGCAGTTGGAGATATTCACTCCATTTCCTCTTATTTAAAGAATATTTCAAGATAAATATTTAGTCAATTGATAATAAGTTTTGTAAATAATTTTCTTTTTTGTGATTTTATCGGATACAAAAAAACTTTATATATCTGAGAGAGATTATGAAGATTACAGATATTACAAGTTTTAAAAATGCTATAAACAAGCTAGATAATATGACGCAGGATTCTTCTAAACCGAATTCGGTATTCCCGCAAAAAAGCAGTCAGGAAAGAATCAATCAATTTCTTGAAATTGCTCAGGGTAGAGGAGTTCCATATTGGGATGATTAAATTTCATCAATAGAAATACTTGTTATTCCAGAATTTCTTGCGCAATCCATAACTTTTACCATTGCACCGTGCGATGAATCTGCATCTGTACGAATTAACAATCCGTCCGGATAGTTTTGAGCTTGAGACCGTATGCTGTTTTCGAGATTATCCAACGTTATTAATTCCCCGTCAATATAATAGTTGTCATCTGAATCAACCATTACAGTCATGATTTTGGTTTCTTTATCTTTTACCTGCTGTTCTGCAACATTCTCAGGTACTGTCAAATTCAACCCTTGCTGATCAAGCATCGGAGCTATGACCATCATTATGATTAAAAGTACCAAAAAGATATCTGTTAAAGGTGTAATATTTATCTCATTAAAAGTATCGCGCATTTTAGACATTAATTTACCCTTCCTTTTTCTAGTTCTTTTTGTTCTTTTTTACTTAACGGTTCACCGGCAACTATTAACTTTTTATATTCAGCATCTTGAGCCGCATTCATTATATCCATTATCTTTGAACTTTTTACCTTTTCATCAGCTTTAACTACGAGTTCAGGCTTTTCTAATGAACCTTTCAATGCTACTAATTCTTCAGCAAGGGATTCCTCAGTTATAGGAGTTCCGTTCAAATACATATTACCCTCTTTTGTAACGGATACTGTTGCATTTTGATGTTCAACAGAAACACCGCTGTTAATCTCAGGCATCTTTATCGAAGTATCATTTGATTGGAATGTTGGTGCAACAACCATCATTATAATCAACAATACCAAAAAGATATCTGTTAAAGGTGTAATATTTATCTCTGTAAACAGGGCTTCTTTACCCTTGCTGTTTTTCATGCCCATATTTTTTTATTACAGTTTACGATTATTACGTAAAACCGCCTTTCATTTTTCTCTACAGTGAAATATTTGCGTTACTCGGAGTTGTTGATTCGTCATTTGAATCTACAAAACTCAAGAATAACAACTTAATTAATTGGAAATCGTCTTCATAACGTTTTACTATTGATTGGAATGAATTATAAAAAATAACCGCAACAATAGCTACCCCAAGACCAAATGCTGTTGCTATCAATGCTGAGGCAATACCTGATGCTACTGCTGCTGATTGATTGCCTTGAGCAGCCAAATCTTGGAACGTAAACAAAATTCTTACAACCGTACCAAACAAACCTAAGAAAGGAGCAACACCGCCAATTGTACCTAAAATTGTCAAATGGCTTTCTAATTTTCTTGATGCCAAAGATGCTGCAATATCAAAAGATCGAGAAAAACCACTTTTTTGTTCTGAAAAAATTCTTACAGCCTCTTCTGTTACTTCACCTATTACACCACCACATTGAAGAGCAAGATTTTGTGCTCCGTCAAGGTTGTTCTTTACAAGTTCTTTTTGCAATCTTGGAATAAACAAAACAACATCTCTCTTATTCTTTTTATAGAAAGAGAATCTGTTGATTACGACGGCCACTACCAAAATAGAACAAACTAAAATTGGTAATAATACCGGCCAATCCATTGCAATTGATGTTAATAATACATTCATTTTTTTATCCTCTTTTTTATTACTGCTTACTATTGTCTTTCGCTTTTATAATTACTTTTTAGTGATAACCTGATGCTCCAAATACATTATAATCAAATGTAAACTGAATATCGATACTTTGGCCTTTAAATTCTGCAGGCAACGGTCTAAAAGGTGCTGTAGCTTGTACCGCATTTATTGCAGCTTTATCTGCGCCTGGCAAACCTGAAGATTTGAATACACTGCACGATAGCAATCTTCCGTCTTTTGCAATTTTAAATAACAAGACAACACGCTTACTTTCGTTTCCTTTTGGAGGATCCCAATTCATTTTTATACGTCTTTGGAGTTCTCTCATATAAGGCCCAAAATCAGGCTCTCTAACGGCATCAATACCAGGTCTTCCGTTTGGATTTCCAGGGCCTGGGTTTCCGCCGCCGGTACCACCACCGCCGCCTTTTACAATTTTATTGCCAGAGCCGCCTGTTGGAGCCAAAGAAGGTCCTCCGGCATATTTTCCTGAACCCGTAGTCGAAGTTCCGCCGGCACCGCCGCCTTTTGCGGACGTACCTGAACCGCTTATAGGTCCTGTAGAATATTTTCCTGAACCTGTACCACCTGAAGGTACCGGTACATTAAACGCTGAAGTTGGCTTTGCAACAGGCTTTGGAGTCGTTGGTGGCTTCAAAGACGGACGTGCTGTCGGTGGAGCAGGTTTTGCCTGTTCCGGTTTTTTAGGTCCTTGAACTGCCGGCTGATTTGACTGCTTTGGAGCCGGTGATTGATTTTGCTTAATCAACTTTTGCAAAGGATTTTGTTTTATATTTGGTTGAGCTGCAGGTTTCTTTGCAGGACTCTGAGCCGGCTGCGAAGCTTTTGGCCCAGGAGGCGGAGAAGGCATAGAAACTTTTCTGGTCGGATCATGATGTCCGCCTGCTCTTGAATTTATGTCAGCTCTATATGGAGTCTTTTTATTAATCGGAGTATCTTCTTTATCTACCAATACAAATTCTATATCATTCATTTTTGGGGTTGGTTTATCGAATATTGATAAAGTTATTCCCAATAACGCCAATATAAATAAAATTAATGAAATTACACCCAAAACTAAAGGATGCAATATCGTAGAAATCACAATAGATTTTTTCAACGATATTTCTTCATCATTTTTCAGAACTGCAGGTGTTACATAACCTTTACTATTCGGCTGTTCTTCTATTACATTTTCTGTATATTTTCCTAATAAGGACATGCTTCTCCCCAATATTTAATTTCAAACTAATTTTATTTTAAAACAAAAATAAAATTATTGCCCAACTTACTATTAATTTTCATTATATGAAGAAGGGTTAACAGTAATAGGTTGAGTCAAAATAAGCTGAATAGAAGAGTTTGCAGGAATTTCAACATCATTTCCCTTATCCCAAATTCCTTTAACCAAACCGCCACCTGCACCAACAGCTGTTGCGAGTGCCGTACCTCTTCCAATGCTTCCACCTGCCAAAGGAGAAATTATAACACCTGCTAAAGCACCTGCTGCAGAGCCAATAACTAAATCTTTACCGTATTCAGCAGCAACATCAGCTTTAGAACCGCCGGTCAATACACCTGTATTGTTATCCGTTTTTATGACAGCTGAGATAGGTATTTGAATACCATAAGGCGTTGTAATTTGAGTAAATCTTAAAAGTAACTTGCCATTCAAATTTCCATGCTTAGCCTTTGAAACTTCAATAACCGTACCTGAAACGGAACTGCCCGCAGGAGCTATTAAATTTCCATTATAATAAAAATCCGTACCCAAAGCCAACGATACACCTTCTCCGGTTGCCATATTTGCAGAGCTTATAGGAGCAGTAACTACTGCTGAAATTGCCTGACCTGCAGGAACTGTTACAACTCTGCCTTTCAAAGTTTGATCACCGCTAATTGTTTGCTGAGTCGGAAGAGTATATTTATCTTGTTCAAACAATGGTTGCGGAGTTTGAACAGGGTTTTGGCTATACTGAAAATTTGGTGCTGAAAAAGCGCACGAACCTGCTAAAATTAATATTGATAAAGTTAAAATCTTCTTATTCATTTTCCCTACCTTTCTACACATTTTATTTAATTTTTAAAATAAAGTCAATTTGTTAAGGTCTAATATCTGCCGGTGCTGTCAAAACAACTATACCGTTCGCTCCTGCAGGAATTGTAGTATGTTCACCCATCCTTCTGCCTTGAGAAGGTTTTATCTGCAAAGTTGTATAATGAACTTTTACTTGACGTTGAGCCATTTTTATATACTTTACGGGAGCTGACAATCCGCCGCCAAAAACATTATTATTAGCATTATATAAATACCCTTTTATCGGAATTTCAAGACCGTTTGGCAATACTAGTTTTGAAACTCTGATTTTCATTGCAGCATTTGTACCCACAACCGGATCATTTATTTTTTCTATATACCCGTATATTGACGATTCTTGAGGAATTATATTTGTATCATGCATATACAAATCATTTGTCACTATAAATTTTACTTTGTATCCTTCAGAACAATATTGGGTAGAAATTTCTTGCGCATTCATAACAGGAATAAATGTTCCTTCCGGAAGTTCTATTGAGGCATAATCCCTCATATCAAGCTGAATATCAGGCAAATCTTCACAATATGACATACCCGAACACAAAATTATTAAACCTAATATATAAATTATCCTCTTCATATAAGACATTATAACAATTTTTCTCCATTTATCAATATAACGAAAAATTTTTTTTATTGTTCAAATTTAAAATTCTTTTAACATTAAATGTTACATTTGTAAACTTTTTTTCAATATAAGCAATTTTCAACGATAAAAATACTTTATTTATATATAGAAAGGTAAGTTGTAGTGTTTAGTGCAGTAGCTTCAGGCATATTCGCAGTAAGAAATGCCAAAAAAACTGAAGACGGTGAAGTAGGCAGAAGTGCTGTTGCTCTAGGGCAAACAGCAGGTGTTGTCCAAGAAATTGCCAAATATGATGGCGCATTTGCAAATAGTGCAAGATGCGCAGTTAGCGTCTTTTCAGATTTAGCTAAGGAAAACAAAGCTTTTGATTACGCTGGAAAGTTCACTAAATTTGCAATAAACAACGTAAATCCGCTTATTTGCGTATCGGGAGTTGTAAAAACTGCCATGTCTGATGATAAAAACGAAACAGGAATTACGGAAGCAGCAGCATTAGGTGCTATGTTTGCTGGAGAAGGACTTACAAAAAAATACTATGATAATGCAATAAACTCAGATACTTGCAAAAAACTTATTGAAAAAGCATCACAAACAAAAGGTCTAAAAAAGATATTTGAATATCTTTCAACACATAAACTCAACGGAAAAGCAGGAGCAATAATTAAAGGTTTGACATTTATAACAGCATCAATCACATCCTATAATATCGGAGAAAATATCGGGAAAGATATTGCAAAAGACGTTAAACCATATATTCCGAGAAAAATCAATCAAAAAGCTTAAATAACAAAAGCTTTTGTATGCTATAATCAAAAAATGAAAAAGATTATTGCATTTATATTCATTTGTTTTTTATTTGCTCAACCATGTTATGCAATAAAAATAGGATTGCAGACGGGCGTTGAAACAGCGTCTGTCGGCACATCAGTTAAAGGCATAATTATTGATGCGAATACAAACAAATCCATATGCGATCTTGATGCCATGAAAGGGTATGAAATAAAACCTTATCACAGCCTTATGGCAATCAGACAAAACGGTCAATACTACAAAATAGATTCAGATAACATCGTAATAAAAACAACAACCGCAGGTTTTGTAAGCACTAAAGGCAAATGGTACAGAGGTATTATACGAATTCAGAATAAAAACGGCAAATTAACAGTCATTAATGATTTACCGCTTGAAGATTATATAAAAGGCGTAGTTCCCGCCGAGATGCCGTCAGGCTGGGAATATGAAGCTCACAAAGCTCAAGCAATAGCCGCAAGAAGTTACGCTCTTGCAAATCTGGGCAAACGCGCAAGTTATGGATTTGATTTAAAAGATACTCCGGAAGATCAAGCCTATAACGGAGCATCAGCAGAAACTGCCGGAACAAATTCCGCTGTAGATGAAACTAAAGGAATTGTTCTAACACATGATACAAAGGTAATTAGTGCATATTATTCAGCATCTGCAGGCGGTCAAACCAACACAAACAGTTGGGGAAACTCTTTACCTTATCTTCGTTCGGTTCCATCATTCGATGACAACGTCAAAAAAAACGGACACGGTGTCGGAATGTCACAACATGGAGCAAATAATCTTGCAAAACAAGGATATAATGCTTATCAAATTTTAAAATATTTTTACAAGGATATAAAATTCGCAAAAATTAGTCAAAAATCGTATAATTAAACATAAAAACCAAACCCGACGATATTTAAACCCTTGCTATAAAAAAACATAAAAAAATAAATTTTTAAAAACACTTGCGAAATTTGAATAAAATGCTATAATAATCACGTCGATAGAGGAAGGGCATGCTTTTAAGTATGTTTATTAAAGAAAAAGGAGGTTCATATGAACAAAGAAGAATTAGTAAAAGAAGTATCAAAGAAATCAAAAGTTTCTCAAAAAGCTACAGGTGACATCATCGCTGCTACATTAGCAACTATTGAAAAAACTGTTTCTAAAGGTAAAAAAGTTACATTAGTTGGTTTCGGAACTTTTGAACCACGTAAAAGAGCTGCAAGAACAGGAAGAAATCCTCAAACAGGTGCTCCTTTGAAAATTGCTGCAAAAACAGTTCCTGCTTTCTCAGCTGGTAAAAAATTCAAAGAACTTGTAAAATAGTTTTTTAAAATAAGACAAAAAACAGAGTCTTAAAAGGCTCTGTTTTTTGTTACCTAAACAATCAGGCTATAAACAAAATTTTTATTTATGATATTCTTATAATATGAATAGGGTTATTTATTTTGTTTTATGTATATGTGTCATATTAGGATTCTGTAAAGCCTGTTTGAAGGCTGATATTCAGGAAGTTTCCGACATCAAAAATCATAAAATTCAACAAAATTTATATCCGACATACCCTATAGAAAAAAATGTAACCATAGACAATGTTGACTATCTTCAATCTCAAGCACCTATAGGAAAATTTGGAGGCACTTTTGTAGCGTCAACAATAGGTGAAGGTCCAAAAACATTTAATCCGTTTAACTCAAAAGATAATATTTCATCTACAATGTCGGAAATTATGTATGACGGTTTGGTATCAACAAATCCTGTTACGGGCGAAACAATACCAAAACTCGCAAAATCTTTTGAAGTAAATGATTGTGAATACACTATACATTTAAGAAAAGGGATAAAATGGTCTGACGGTAAACCTATTACTGCTGATGATGTCATTTTTACATGGGATAAAATAATCTTTGGAGGATACGGAAACACATCAACAAGAGATTCTGTTATAATAGATGGTGAGCTTCCTTCCGTAAACAAGATTGATGATTACACTGTAAAATTTATTACTCCTAAACCTTTTGCTCCGTTTTTGAGAATGCTATCTTCACCGATTGCACCAAAACATATATTTGAATCTGCAATAAACAGAGGAAAAGAATACTTTGACGGCTATCTGTCAACTAACACAAAACCAGAAGAATTTGTAACCTCAGGTGCTTTTAAGATTAAAGAATATGTACCTGCACAACGCGTTGTTTTTGAAAGAAATCCTAATTACTACATAATAAATAAAGAAAACAAACAACTTCCATATTTAGATAAATTAGTTTATTTAATAGTTGGGGACATCAACAACCAAGTATTGAAATTTGAAGGCGGAGAGTTGGATGAAATAAGCCTTCAAGGTGCAAATGTTGCAAGATTTAAAGAAATGGAAAAACATTCTAATTTCACGGTATACAATATAGGTCCGGATACCGGTACCATGTATATTTCCATGAATATGAATAACAGAAAAGATGAAAAAGGAAAATATTACGTTAGCCCTATAAAACAAATGTGGTTTCAAGATAAAAATTTCAGACAAGCAGTTGATTTTGCAATAGATAGAGAAAATATGGTATTCAATATAGCCAATGGACTTGCAGAACCTTTGTTTACTCCGGAAACATTAAACTCAATTTTTTTGAACACCAATCTCAAACCATACAAAAAAGATTTGAATAAATCTAAAGAATTACTAAAAAAATCAGGATTTTATTGGGATAAACAAGGAAAACTTTTTGACAAAAATAATAACCGCGTAGAATTTGACCTATATACAAATGCCGGTAACACAGAACGTGAAGCTATTGGTGTAATGGTTAAACAAGATCTTGAAGATTTAGGAATGAAAGTAAATTTTAAACCGATAGAATTTAATTCACTTGTTAACAAGCTTATGGCAACACTTGATTGGGATATGGTAATAATGGGCTTTACAGGTTCTCCGCTAGAACCAAATGGCGGAAAAAATGTTTGGATGTCGGACGGAACATTACATATATTTAACCAGAGATTAGAAAAAGATTTAAATAGTGAAAGATATGATTTTGAAAAAAGATTAGATTATTTATATACACAGGGCGCTCTTGCTGTGAAATTTGCGGACAGAAAGAAATACTATGACGAATATCAAGAAATTGTATATAACGAAAAACCGCTTATATACATATATTCGCCAATTAGAATTATAGCTTTAAGAAACAAGTTTAAAAATATATATCCGACAAGTCTTGGCGGAGTAACACACAATATAGAAGAAATATTTATTGAGGAATAAAATGCAAATATTAATATATATATTAAAAAGAATACTTCAAACAATACCTTTGCTTATTATAGTATCATTAATAAGTTTTTTCATTATTCGTTTGTCTCCTGTAGATCCGCTTGCTGAATTAAAATTAAACCCGTCAGTTTCAAAAGAAACCTTACAAGCAGAAACTCAAAGACTAGGACTTGACAAACCAATTATTATACAATATGGGAAATGGGCAAAATCGTTTATCAAAGGTGATTTGGGCGTAACATCATCCGGAGAAAAAGTAAGTACAAAATTGAAAGAAAGAATTCCGAACACATTACTATTAACTGTAATTGTAATTTTTTTATCTTGGATTGTCGGCATACCGCTTGGAATAGCTGCTGCTGTAAATTGGAAAAGTCCTTTTGATAGACTGTTAACTGTTTTAACAAGTATAGGAATGGCAATACCTTCATTTTTCTTTGCAGTTCTTTTATTGATTTTTGCAGTAAAAACAGGATGGTTTCCTGTAGGCGGATTAACAAGTTCAAACTTCATGGAAATGAATTTTGGACAAAAAATTTTTGATATCACACATCATCTGATTTTACCTGTTACAGTATTATTTACATTGTCACTTGCCGGATTACAAAGACAAATGAGAGGGAATTTACTTGATGTATTAGATAGTGATTACGTAAAATTTGCAAGAGCAAAGGGGCTAAGCGAATTTAGTGTAGTATTCAAGCACGCATTAAGAAATGCGGTCAATCCTTTAATAACACTCTTGGGATTTGAGTTTGCCGGTCTTTTATCAGGAGCGGCATTAACAGAATATGTCTTTCAATACCCGGGACTTGGAAGATTAATACTTGAAGCAGTCCTAAAATCAGACATAAACCTTGTTATGGCATCATTAATGATGGGAGCAGTAATGTTAATTATAGGTAACTTAATTGCAGATATTTTGCTTATTTTAACAGATCCCCGCATAAGAGAGGGGGCATAAAATGTTTAAAGATTTAATAAAACAACTGTGGAAAGATAAATTTGCAAGAATTGCACTCGTGATTTTGGGTATAATATATTTTTCATTATTATTTGCAGATTTTATAGCACCTTATACAAAGGATTTCTCAGACAGATCAATGGCATATGTTCCGCCGTCAAAAATATTTACGATTGATGAAAACGGAAAATTATCAAAACCATATACATATAATTACAAAAGAGAATTTGACGATGCTAATTTAAAAATTGTTTATACTCTTGATAGAAGTCAAAAACATTATGTTAAATTTTTTGCAAAAGGGCAGCCTTATAAATTTTTAGGCATTATTCCTTTAAAACGACATCTAGTAACAACGGACAACAACGGAAGATTATTCCTGCTTGGAACTGATATAAACGGTCGAGATGTATTCTCAAGAATTTTATTCGGAGGAAGAATATCAATGACAATCGGTTTTTTGGCATTATTCGTTTTATTTCCTATTGGGCTCTTATACGGTGGCATTGCAGGGTATTTTGGCGGAAAAACGGATATAATAATGATGAGATTTGCAGAGGCTGTAATGTCAATACCAAGCTTTTATCTCTTAATTATATTGGCATCAATTCTTCCTTCGGGTATGACAAGTATACAGAGATTTATGCTTATCGTCATAATTCTTGCCTTAATAGGTTGGGCAGGATTTGCCAGAGTTGTCAGAGGAATGGTTCTTTCCGTAAAAAATCAGGAATACGTACAAGCTGCAAAATCAATCGGAGCATCAAATTTAAGAATAATTATCAAGCATATATTACCTCAAACAACAAGCTTCGTAATTGTTGCGATGACACTATCAGTACCTTCTTATATATTATCTGAATCAGGATTAAGCTTTTTGGGACTTGGCATCCAGCAACCCGATGCGAGTTGGGGCAACATGCTTAAAGAAGCTCAGGAATATACTAATATAATATACAGACCTTGGCTTTTAACACCCGGATTTTTAATTTTTATTGCCGTATTGGCATTCAATTTAATTGGTGATACAATCAGAGATGTATTAGATCCTAAAAGCAAAGTGAGGTAAAATGGATTACAGTATAGCATATGATTGGACCGTTGTTATAAGAATTGTATCAGCCCTTTTACTCGGATTTGCAATAGGTCTGGAAAGAGAAATTACAAATAAATATGCAGGACTAAGAACAAATATTCTTGTATGCTTGGGAGCATGCATTTTTACTTTGATATCTATATACGGTTTCCCAGAAGTACTGGTATCCGGTGATGAATTTGGAACTCGAGATACAGCACGTGTAGCAGCACAAGTTGTAACCGGAATTGGTTTTATAGGCGGCGGTACTGTTTTAAGACACGGCGCAACTGTTTTTGGATTAACAACAGCTGCGACCTTGTGGGTATCTGCAGCAATAGGTATGGCATGCGGAGCAGGTATGTATACTGTTGCAATTGCCGCTACAATACTTTCGATTTTGGTACTTGTATCCGTAAGATTCTTTGAAAAAAACGTTTTAACAACAAGCACAAAAAATATAATCCGATTAAAAGTTAATATATCTTGTGAAAACGATAAATCAGATAATATATATAATTATTTGATAGAAAATTATTCTCATTTAAGAGAAATTTCAAAAAAAATGAATAAAGATGAAACGTTAACAAAAATTAATGTAATACTTGATGTAAATGGTAAAAAGCCAATTCAAGCTATGTACAAAAGTTTTCAAAAAGTAGAAGGTATTGATTCTATTTCAATACAAGAATTTGTTGAATAAAGGTGAAAAAATGATAAAAACAGAATTAATTTTTTTGGGTCCTCCCGCATGCGGAAAAGGGACTCAGACTGCCAGATTAGCTGAGCATTTACACTTTCCGCACATAGATACAGGTTCATTATTGAGAAATGAGATTAACAACGCAACAGAAGCCGGTATTGAAGCAAAAAAATTTATCGACAAAGGTAATTTGGTTCCTGTCGAATTGGTATCAAGAATTATTAAAAACAGACTTGCAAAAGAAGATTGTAAAAGCGGATATATCTTGGATGGATTTCCAAGAAGCCTTGAGCAAGCTGAACAATTAACTAAAATTAATGCAGAACTTGATAAAAATGTAAAAGCTGATTTTAAAGCAATATATTTTGATATCAACCCTTCAATATTAATTGACAGAATTGTAAACCGTCGTTCTTGCAAAGATTGCGGAGAAATATACAATTTATTATTCAAAGCTCCCCAAAAAGAAGGTATCTGTGATAAATGCGGCGGCAAACTAGCTCAGAGAAAAGATGATACCCGAGAAGTTGCTCAAGCAAGATTTGATACATATGACAGAGAAACAGCACCACTTGTTGAGTATTACACTAAACAAGGAGCACTAAAATCAATTAATGCAAACGGAACAATCGAAGAAGTTTGGCAAAGACTGCTGGATGTAATAGGCTAAATTAAAGGTGAAGTAAGCATATAAAAAAACTTAGAATGTTTATATATGAAAGGCGGTATTACGGAAAACGTAAGCTGTATTAA
>CACYCU010000227.1 GCA_902772945.1 uncultured bacterium
AGGTTTTGGATTAAGTTTCGGTTTGAGAGGTTATTTTCGTTATTGATGTTGGTTTGATTTTGGTTGCTGCTATTATTAATCAAATTTTGGTTACTATTATTTGAAAACTGGAATAAGTTGTTGATGCCTTGGTTATTATTATTGTTTTGGTTATAGAAAGAATTAAACGTCTGAATTCTATTTGAGAATTGGTTTAAATCCTTAACATTTTTTTCTGACTGTATATTTATATTGCTTTGTTGTAATGATGGATTGTTGCCATAGTTACTGTCGTCATTGTTGTCATCGTCATTGTTGTCATTGCCGCCGTCATCACTATCTCCTGAGAAATTCGATCGTAGATCAAAACTTTTGTCGTCGTTAATTTTTCGATAATATTCTTCATCCTTGGCTATCATTTTTTGTTTTTCTTCTTCAGGATCTATGTCGTCCCTCGGCGCTGGTACTTCAAATTCATTTCCCATATCTAAGTCATTTTCCACACGTTCCATTGGATTTGAATATATACCTGGTTGATTTGCAAATGTTTTACGTTGTTGTAAATCATATACAAATTTACTTTTTAATTTTCTTAATTTAGCCTCTCTTTCTTGTTCAAATCGATTTTGTTCTTCGTCACGTCTTTCGTCCAATAATTGATTTAAAAGATGTACTGCTTCGTTATATTTTTGTGCACCCTCTTTATATATTTTCCCATCTTGGGGATCAATTTTTTCTCCTATTAATTTCATTCTATAATCTGAATAATCCTTTTGTCTTTCTTTTTCATTTTTTAAAGCTTCGGTAATCTTTACTATTTCTTGTTTCGTATTTTCTTCAACCTTTTCACTCATTTGTTTAATCACGTCTGTGAATATTTGCTCTAATGTTCTTTTCTGAATTTTCTCGAAGCCATTTTCTTTTTGGGCAATTTTTGCTCGGTTTGTTCTTTCTATAGCTATTTCTTCCTTAATTTTGTTCAATATTTCTGCCTTTTTATCTTCAGCTTTAAAATATATTTCGATCATATCTTTGGTTTTTTGCAATTTATTTAATTCATCTAATTCTCCATTGTATTTTATAATTTTTTTATCATTATTTTCTTTTATTTTTTGTAATTCTTTATCCAATTTTTTCTGTTTTTGTTCATTACTTTTTATTCTTTTCTGTAGCTCTTTGAATCGTTTTGAACCAATATCATAATTTTGATTATGTTGAAATTTATCACGCCATTTTTTAATAAAGTCTTTTATTTCTGATGTCGTTACAGATGGATTTCTTATAAAATTTTTAACTTCTTCTTGTAAACGAGTTGCAACACGTGGATTTGTTTGTTTTAATTCATCGTAATTAGGGTATATAGAATTTTTAATAATTTCTGTTACATAATCTTCTGTTTTGTTATATATTTCCAAAGTTAATGACACGGAATAAGGTTCATTTTTTGGTTGTTGGCTCTTTCTTCTCCAAGTATATATTCTTTTCAAATTTTCTCTTGCTTCATTTAAGTCGTCAAGTCTTTTTTGTAATTTTTGTTTTTCATTATATTTTTGAATTTTTAATTGTCTATTATCGTTTTTAAGCTTTTCAATTTCTTTCATATTCAAACTAGTGTTCATTTTTAGTTGGTTAATTTTTCCCTCTATTGCATTTTTATATGCTTTTTTAGCTTTTACTAAATTGTCTTCCAGATTTTTAAGTAAATCAGACTTTGGATTTCGATTATATTCTGCGGTATATTCGCCTATTGCGTTTGTAAGTTGTTCTTTCAATTGTTTTAAATCATCATATTTTAGAATTGGAGGGTCTATAACATTATTCAAAATCGGAATGTGATAATCAAATTGATTAGTTATTAACATGTTTTGGCCTAAATTCCGTTGAATAAGATTGTCCAAACTTTTTCCGCTTCGTGAAGTATTTCTTAATACATTAATGAAACTTTCACTTTTTTTACTTAAGTTGTTTTTATATCTATCACGCCAAAATTCCATTTCAGCTTTTCGTTGTTTTAAGTAATATTCTGTTTTTTTTATTTCTCTTTTAATGTCTAGATAACTTTTGTAATAATCTAAATTGTTCGTATATATATTTTTTATTCTGTTAAAGTTTTTACTAACAATTAATTTGCCTTGATCAAGTTTTAAGTTTAATCCGTCCATCTGCATATTTTCAGGTACTATAAGTTCTGGTTTCTTTTCAGTATTAAATGGGTTAATTAAATAATAATTATCATTTATCATTTTATCCAAAACACTTTGTTTGGTTTTCCTCTGTTTTATTAAAATAGGTGATATTCGCACATTTAA
>CACYCU010000228.1 GCA_902772945.1 uncultured bacterium
ATTTTCACGATTAGTACGTGTGCTGCCATTTATGCTTGTTGTACTCAAGTCAACAGCCCAGCCTTTTTCGTGAGGAGAATGGCCTGGAGTTGCGGCAATACTTCCTTTTCTGCGTTTTAAATCTTTTTGTTCTTCATTAGTTCTAAATGTACTGTTATATGAAATTTTAATATTATTCTTTTCTGCATAATTTACAAGTTTTACTAATGCTCTTTGCAATTTTGGATTTAAATGTTTCCAACGTTCTTTTAATTTTGCATTATTAAAACCTAATCTGTTCAACTCTTTATCAGAAAGACTTAATGCACCTTTACCATCATTATCTAAAGCTTCTGTTGTTCTTCTCTGAGAAGTAAGGCTGCCAAAATTTGCAGATGAATTATCAACTTTTGGTGAAACAATATTGTTGTTTTGTGGTGCAAAAACGCTTGGCATATAATAGTTTATTGCAGGATAGGAAAATCTTCCGCTATTATCAAACATATTATTATATCCAAATTGAGGATAAAAAGATGGCATCTGAAACATATTAGCCTGAGCAAAAATATCCATAGGTTGGAACATATTAAACGGCATCATCGGCTGAAACATAGTTGTCCAAGCCGATTGCATTTGGAATAAATTTGGTATATATGGATTTATTTGCGCAAAACTCATACAATTATCCCCTTGTATATATATAAAAAAGATATAAAAAATATAATTGCTTTATTTAAGCTATTTATATTTAAAAGTTTACAATTATTTACAATTATATAAATACAAGTATTATATAATTACCTTATGAAAAAAGGTGACGAATTTATTGTCAATATTGAACGATTTTCAAATCTTGGAACAGGAATAGCAAAAATTGACGGGCAAATTGTTTTTGTTGAAAATGCTTGTCCTGAAGATAAGGTTAAAATAAGAATTTCATCTGTAACAAAAAATTATGCAAACGCATCAGTAACTGAAATTATAGAACCTTCAAGATACAGAACAAATCCTATATGCCCTCTTCAAAGAATTTGCGGTTCATGCCAGCTAGGATTTATTGATTATGACTACCAATTAAAACTAAAGCATAATATTGTTGAAGATTCTATTTTAAAAATAGGTAACATAGACACAAAAGTACAAGATACCATACCATCTCCCAAAATTAAAAATTACAGACAGAAGATGCAGTATCCTGTTTCGGAAACAAAAAATTCCAAACGAATAATTGCGGGATATTTTAAACAAAAAACCCACGAAATAGTGAACATAAAATATTGTCCAATACAACCGACAATTTGTGATGAAATAGTTGAATTTATCAGGGGGAAAGCACACGAATTTGGGATTTCAGGTTATGTTGAAAAAACTCACAAAGGTGATTTAAGACATATAGTAATCAGGGGCTCTGAATATTCTGGAAAAATTTTGGTTACATTGGTAATAAACAAACAATACTGCTATTCTGAACTTGTTTCAAAATCTAATAACTTTGCATTATTTGCACAAAATATATACGAACATTTTGACGAAGTTACAGGAGTTTGTCTTAACTTTAACAACAAAAAGACAAATGTTATTTTAGGTGAAAAGACCGAGTGTGTTGCAGGTGTTGATTTTGTGGAAGAAAAAATTATTAATAAAGTCTTTAAAATCGGTGCTGATACTTTCTTTCAGGTAAATCCAAAAAGTGCTGAAAATATCTTTAAATATGTAAAAAAAGAAGTCAAAAAGTTTGAAAGTCCTACCGTTTTGGATGCTTATGCTGGGATTGCGACTTTTGGAATTGTTGTTTCAGACGTTGCTAAATCGGTTGTGAGCGTTGAATCGAACAAAAGTTCCATCGAAAAAGCAAAAGAGGTTTTGAAAGAAAATAATATCGAAAATGTCGAACTTTTTGCACAGGACACAGTTAAATACTTAAAATCCATAAAGAAAAATTTTGATATAACAATACTTGATCCGCCAAGAAAAGGCTGCACTCAAGAGTCTTTGGACGAAACATTAAACCATACTAAAAAGGAGATAATCTACGTTTCCTGCAATCCTGCGACACTTGCAAGAGATTTGAAATACCTTGTATCAAAGGGATGTAAAGTCGAAAGTATTCAACCTTTTGACATGTTTTGCCACACATATCATGTAGAAACTGTTGTAATAATTAAGATTTAGCTTTTAACTTATTGCATTTTTCCATTTGATAATATAAGCTAACAGGATCTAATTCTGGAGGTAATGAATATGGGAACGGCAAGAAATCTTTTTCAGGAGCAAACTTGAGTCTAAAAGATCTTGGAGGAATTTGTCTCGCATACTCATAAGAATCTTTATGATATCTTTCCAAAGTTTCTTTTTGGAAGTCATCAAGTTTTGGCATAATTTTCTTAAACATGTTTTGTAATGATTTATATTGTTCTGAAAAATCTTCTTCCCATCTATATTTATAAAATAAATCTTCAACTTCTTTGTAATTTTCAACATCACGTCCCATGATTTGTAGTTCAATTACTTTACCGTCAGGCAATTCAAAAGATATATGAATTGCAGTATAGCTGTTTGGCAAAGCTCGATTGGTTATTGATGGATATTGACCATGTTTATTACAATATTGCTCAAAAATTTCTAATGATTTTTGAGATGCATAACTATCTTTTGGAGTTGGCCTGTAATTTTCTACTTCTATAACTTTATAACCCTTTTTTATAATTTCTTTTAAGCAAATAAAAACCTGTGCAGTATCTTGAGGTGTTCCTGTTCTAAGGATGATTCTCGCCCCACCTACATCCCCCATTTTTTCTATTTGTTCTACATTTGTAAGGTTACGTTTATTGGCTTTTCTTACAACTTTTTTGGGATCTTTAACTCTGCCATGGATTCCCTTGCTGCCAGGCATTATAATCCCCTCAGGGTTTGATTCAGTACAGATTATGGGTTTCATAGCTTGCTTTAAATCCCATACAAATTTTTTTAGCGGTTCTTTAAAAGAATCACAAAGAACATTTATCTCTGTCATACTCTTTTTATTATTAGGATTCCATACAAACTTTTTGTTTTTATTTATATTTTCTACCGCATCTTTTAAGAGCTTCTCTTTTCCGCAAAAAGAAACTGTATCACAACTTAAAGGTGATAAATTCGGATATTGATGAGTTTTACATCTTTTATTTAATGATGCAAAATTATCAAATTGATTGTTATTTTGTATTCGCGGTGTTATTGCAAATATATTCATACTTACCTTCTGCTAACCTTATAACACTGCTGAAAAAAAATTTTTTCTTTTTAATTTGTGTTAATTTTAAAATTGTAACATTTATTTACAGTCAAAAATTTTTGTTGTTAATGCATGTTTGTAATAAAATATTAGTGTTAAGAGATAGCGTATAATATAAGGAGGTTATAAATATTATGGCTAAGACTATAACAGTTGACGGTAACTACGCTGCAGCTCATATTGCTTATGCAATGAGTGAAGTTTCAGCAATTTACCCTATCACTCCTTCATCAACAATGGGTGAATGGATTGATGAATGGGCATCTCAGCATAAAAAAAATATCTGGGGCGAAGAAGTTAAAGTTGCAGAAATGCAATCAGAAGCCGGCGCAGCAGGTGCTGTGCATGGAGCTTTAGCTGCAGGTTCTTTAACATCTACTTACACAGCATCACAAGGTTTGTTATTAATGATCCCTGTTATGCATAAAATTGCAGGTGAAATGCTTCCTGCGGTATTTCACGTAGCAGCTCGTGCTTTAGCAGCACAATCTTTGGCAATCTTTGGCGATCACACTGACGTTATGGGTTGCCGCAACACAGGTTTTGCAATGTTAGCTGCAAACTCTGTTCAAGAAGAAATGGATATGGCTTTAGTTGCACATCTTTCAACTTACAAAGCTAAAGTCCCGTTCTTACAATTCTTCGACGGATTTAGAACATCGCATGAAGTTCACAAAATTGAAGAAATTTCTTACGAAGATATTAAATCTTTAATCGAACCGAAATATATTGAAGAATTCAGACAAAGAGCATTACGTCCAGAAAGCCCGGTTTGTAAAGTTGGAGCTCAAAACACAGACGTATATTTCCAAGGTCGTGAAACTTCTAACAAATACTATGATGCAGTTCCTGATATCGTTCAAGAATATATGGATAAAGTTGCAAAAGTAACAGGTCGTCAATATCATCCGTTTGATTA